>NZ_JACD01000110.1:0-785 GCF_000517825.1 Prevotella sp. ICM33 | reverse complement strand
ATATGGATAGCTTCTATCGTGAGAATGTCATACGTTATTTGAAATACAAGATGCCTAAAAGCGAGTTTAAAAGACGATTTAAGAATAAAGAGTAAGGTTATTCTGCAATGAGTAGGATTCGTATCAGCAAGTAGGGGAGAATGAAAATCCAAGTACATCAGTTATGAGAAATATCTTTAAATATATTCCAATGGTCACTTTAGGTCAGATCTTAGGTTCAGCAGTCGCTTTTCCTTTGCTGTGTTTCCTTATCAATATATTTTATTATTCAAATAAGTATAATGATGATGCAGAACAGTATTACAAAGAGTATATGAATAATTCTTATGATATAGAGGTTACTATGCCAGAAGATAACTCTAAATATTATTTGGAGAATCAAGACGAAGATGTAAAGACGGTGGAAACCTTTACAAAAAAAATCGATGGTAATTATTTTGCAAATCCAAGTGGATCGTATAATCCCTTTTATTCTGTAGAATATAAGAAGTTTTTAAGTATAATGTATTTTGTTGATATAAGTCAGATGTATTGGCCTTATGGACGGAAGGTTATCTTGACAGTTAACAGGGATGATATGAATAATCCAGAGTATGGCACAAAGGAGAATCCTGTGCCAGTGTTGAAGGATGTTGGCGTGGACGAGTCCATCCGAGATTATGATAAGGATTATGATAAGGCGTATATGGATAGCTTCTATCGTGAGAATGTCATACGTTATTTGAAATATAAGATGCCCAAAAGTGAGTTTAAAAGACGATTCAAGAATAAAGAGTAAGGTTATT
>NZ_JACD01000109.1:0-5769 GCF_000517825.1 Prevotella sp. ICM33 | reverse complement strand
GTGTCCCTATACACTTCTCATACATAAGACCATAATAATACCCGATGTATGCACCGGCTTTATATCTTTCTTCCTTCGTGAGACCATCAACCTCTGGTTCATTTTCTAAATCCAACAAATATGATAAATATTGATCCAACATACAGTAATACAGATTCTTTCTGTCAGCATGTTTCAACATATACAGTAGCAGTCCTTGATGGATGAGAAGCCGCCCATCCGCACCTTTTGAAACAAAGAGTTCCTTGTACTCTTTTCCTATAGGGAGTTCTTCCTCCCCTTTCACTTCATCTATCATCATCTTGTTGATAATATCAGACTTGTCGTAGCCGTATTCCAGAAACAGATCACGCAGGAAGCTCCGATTATTATTCATAAGCCAAGTGAGGGCAGTCTTGCTGTCGTGGAAGACGAACTGGTTTCTGTAAAAATAGGCTGTATCTATCGAATAATAAAGTTTCCCTTTCTCAACTATATCATCGTCGGCATCTTCATTGTCAAATCCTTGAAGCTCAACAGTGTTCTCTATGGAAGGATAGGATACGATGTAGTTATACTTTGGAACATAGATACTCTTATTCCAAAAGTAAGAAACCGTTTCCGAAGAGTCTACCTCCATAGCCTTTCGCTGTTCCAACCGTTCTTTAGAAGCTTCATCTTTGAATACATATCTACGAAGTTTGTTCCCTGCCAAATAGATGTTATTTTCAGAGATATCAATGTTATAATATTTTTTGATAGCCTTTCGTGCTTCAACATCGTTGACAGACTGGTATCCCATTCTTTTGAGCGCATCATAAATAAGTTCTATAGCCAAATCTGTATACTCTACTTGTTTGTCTATATCCATTACCGTAACGCCATCAAGTCCTACTTCCGCAAGTTCTCTATAGTAGTCTCTGATTTCGTGGTCATACTTTTTTATCAAGTCAACCTCAGTTTTCATAGCCTTTTTTTGATGGCCCTGAAGTTTTGGGAGCTGCTTCGGGGGCTGTTCTGTGCAACCAATCAACACTACGATGTTTAGAATAAGCAGTAAAAAACAAACCTTCTTCATACCAATATTCTATAAGATTTCAGATTATCTCTTTATTGCCGAATCAGACCTATTACAATCTATCGCGACTTTTCCAATAGTTTTATCATTTCAACATTCTTATGACGACGAGCAATGGAAAGGGGGGGCATTCT
The DNA here is from genome assembly GCF_000517825.1 of Prevotella sp. ICM33. NCBI lineage: Bacteria > Pseudomonadati > Bacteroidota > Bacteroidia > Bacteroidales > Prevotellaceae > Prevotella > Prevotella sp. ICM33. Next base: position 4,578 of record NZ_JACD01000109.1, on the reverse strand, counting down.
GCTTCTATCCTTCACCTTTGTCTTTGCTCCATACTTCAATAAGACTTTCACCATATTTATATTATTCTTGTCCACAGCAACCATCAGAGGATAAGTTATATAGTCTCCACCAAGGTTACCCAAGCCATTTGCCTTTGCTCCATATTGTAAGAGAAGGCAAGTAACTGGATAACTGTTCATATTACAGCTCATCACCAAAGGGCAAAGTCCATCTTCATTATAAGCCACGTTAGCGTTGGCTCCTAATGACAGAAATAACTTTACCAACTCGGCATTCCCCTTATCTACTGCCATATATAGCGCATCATAGCAATACATATCATCAGAGTACACACATTCCATATTAGCCTTCATTCTTATGAGTCTTTGGACAAAGCGTTTGTTCTGATAAAGACAAGCTTTGATGTTTTGAATAGTGAACCGCAAAGGTATAAAATGGCTCTTCTGGAATTTGGAGTGATGTTGTGATGTCCTTTATACCACTTGTTAGTAAAGGAAGTTCGTAAACAGTTCATTATAAGCGTTTTGTAGTGTGTATAACCCATGTGATACAACAACAACTTTCGTAACCATTAAATTAGTACTTTGTATTCTGTAATATCAGTAAACCGAGGGGATATAAAAGTTATTGATAATCAGACATTAAACATTATCACTCCAAAATCCTAAAGACCCCTTCTTTTTGCTAATTGAACCTTGGCTTTAAACCTTCTAAGCTCCCTCTCACGATTTACTCTGGGTCAGGTCCGTTTGATTCGTCTGAAAGCCCTTCATGTTCCAATTCTTCCATCATTTTAGGACTACTGATACCAAAGTATTTATGCGTACGCGCATATTGATAAATCTCTTTACAGCGAAGCATTATTAGGCAAGTCCAAGGCATAGGATCCCATACGTTTGACGTGATATACTGTCGATACTTCTCACGCATCTTATATTCAGAGTTTGCGAAATAACAAAAAATTCTGGCTTTCTGTTCAATAGTAAAGTGCTTACTATTCATGCCATTTTCATCTCGTATAAGGTCATATACGTAATTGGCAAAGTTGTCATCATAATAGTCATGCTTAGTACCCGTAGTGTTTTTTTCTATTGTCTCTATCAATAATGTATGTACAATTATATTATTATTGGGAGCTTTATCAAATATTCTGTTTACAAAATCATAAGGCTCATCTTTATACTTGAGAAAATACCATTGATTTAGCATGGGACTTTTATAATAGTTGTAAGAGGCAAACAAGTCTTCTAATATGTTTTCTCCATTATAAAATGTTCCAAGACCATCATCATCTCCTTGGGATTGTAAGTTCTCCAAGAGTTTAAAAGCATTTACATCATTATAAAAAATGAAGTTGTTTAGTGCTTTAATTTGCTGAAAGACCTGTGATTTCAATTTTATCTTGTCTCCCTCTACGGACAATAGGTCACGAAGTAACCAGTTGTAAGTTATGAACCTATTCTTATATATCGCATAATAGGGCAAGGTAAAGTCGAAGTCACCATCAGTCCCAATTCCCTCATATCCTTTTGTCTTATCCCTTTTCAACTGATATCCAAAAACATACTTGATTCTTTCTTGAAATAACTCTGTAGAAGGTTGTTTGTAGCCATGGGTTTCAAGATAGTATTTTACCAAAGGAATAGTCAACTGAAAGTCTGTCTCTGTAGGCATATATTGTGGTATAGATTGGTCGTCGCGGAAATCACCTCCATTCCATGCATTCTCCTGTAATTCTATATGTTTTAGCAAGGTATTTCTGTCAATGCCTATTTCTTTTAATCTTTCCATACTGATTATACTGTCATAGTGAATATGTGTTGTTTTATGCGATTCCATAACAACAATATTCGCACGTTTCGAATTTCCTGTACACTGAACAAACATAATTGTCAGTGCAAATAAAGAAACTAAGCCTAATATTTTTTTCATATCTTTATTTCTTTGAGTAATGTACTGCAAAAGTATAAAAGTTGTTTCTTATAACCGTATAGTAGAATTTTGTCACTTATGACCCTAATCTGTCATTCGTCACCTCCAGGGGGGGTCAAGTCTAATCCCTCCCTTTCTATTTTATCCATCATTTCAGGACTACTGATACCAAAGAACTTGTGTGCACGTGCATACCGGTAGACTTTCTCGCAGTTGGTCATTATTACATAGGTCATAGAGGTTCGAATCCAATCGGTTGATGGGATATAATCGGCATATTTGTTGCGCATCTTATATTCAGAATTTGCAAGATAACAAAACATACGTGCTTTTTGTTCCAGATTAAAATGTGCAGCATTCATTCCATCTTCGTCTTGTAACACCTGATACACATATATTAAGAACTTATCATTGTAATAAGAACTGTTCTTGCCTGTGGTGTTCTTCTCGATAGTCTCTATCAGTTCTGGATGCACAATAAGGTTATTCCCTTTTCCTTTATCAAATATATAACAAAGGAAAGCAAAAGGATTTTCCCTTTCCGCATTAAAGAACCATTGATTTAATTCAGGACTTCCAAAATAAGAATATTCTTTTAATAAATCACCTAACATTCGGTTACTGTCGTAATAATCGCCAATGTCATCAATTTCTCCCTCACCTTGATACAGTTCTAATTGCTTCAACGCACCTGTATCATTATAAATCAAGAACTTGTTTAATAATAAGATTTGTTTCAAGGTCGTGCTCTTGAATTTAATCGTATTCCCGTTAACAGAAATCAAATCTCTGAGAAGCCAATTATAGGTTATGAAACCCTTATCTTTGATGGCAAAGAAGGAAGAGGCAAAATCGAAGCTCTCTTCATTGCTAAGGTTTATGAATGTTGACTTAGTATTCGCTCCAAGGTCTTTTCCAAAAACTTGTTTGATTCTTTTTTCAAATAGTTCTTTTGAAGGTTTCTTAAAGCCATGAGTATATAAATAATGCTCCACCAAAGGTATTGTCAAGAGAAAATCCTCCTGTGTCGGCATGTATCTTGGTTTTGATTGATCATCTCGAAAATCACCACCAAACCATGCAAGTTCTTGAAGTTTTAAATGCTTCAACAGCTTATCTTTATTAACTCCCCAATATTTTAAGGAATCTATCACATTCATTTTTTTATTTTCGTTGTTCATTTGTTCCTTCACTGAAAAGGTCTTATTCTTAGTAGAATTTGATTTACACTGTGTAAAAGTAAGAAGGCATAGTAATAAAGAGCTTATAAACAAGAATCGTTTCATATCTTTTTTTGATGTTTTGAATAGAATTGTGATATATACGCCATCCTCATAATGTCAAGGAATAGCACAATATTATACTACTCACCAGACATACGATGACTTTCGATTTCAACTCCTTCCTGATACCGGTCATATTGAATTTGTATTATCTTATCGAAGTCCTTTAGGTGGAAGTAATTATTCTTCTTGATGTATGAAATAAAGTCTTTCTGATAGTACAGGGCATATCCAAAACCTTCATTATCACAAGGTGTCCCTATACACTTCTCATACATAAGACCATAATAATACCCGATGTATGCACCAGCTTTATATCTTTCTTCCTTCGTCAAGTCATCAAATTCTGGTACATTTTCCAAGTCCAGCAAGGATGATAAATATTCATCCAACATACAGTAATATAGATTCTTCCTGTCAGCATGTTTCAACATATACTGCAGCAGTCCTTGATGAATGAGAAGCCTCCCATCCGCACCTTTTGAAACAAAGAGTTCCTTGTAATCTTTCCCTATAGGGAGTTCTCCTTCCTCTTTCACTTCATCTATCATCATCTTATTGATTACATCAGACTTGTCATAGCCATATTTCAGGAACAACTCACGAAGGAAGTTCCTGTCATTATTCATAAGCCAAGTGAGTGCAGCCTTGCTGTCGTGAAAGATAAACTGGTTGACATAAAAAATACTCTTCTCTAATGAGTAAGTAATTCTGCCCTTCTTAAAGACGCTGTCTGGAACCTCGTCCTCATAAAGGTACCCTTTAAGCTCTACGACGTTGTCAATCACAGGAGCATATAGCAGCAAGTTATCTTTTGGAATGAATATTGTATTATTAAAAAAGGTATAGCCGTCTGAAAGCATCTTGCTCTGCCGTGCACGTTCCTTCGCATCACCACCCGGGAAGACGAACTTATGAAAGCCATTCTCCGACAAGGAGGCAGTCCTGTTAATATCCACACCATAATACTTCCTTATTGCATTCGCAGCTGTAATACTATCTACCGACTTGAATCCATACCGATAGAGTGCATGACACATCAGTTCAACAGCAATGTCAGTGTACTTTACCTGGTCTTTATTTGACATGGCTATTATCCCATCCAAGCCTATATCATATATTTCTCTATAGTAGTCTCTGATTTCGTGGTCATACTTCTTTATCAAGTCAACCTCACTCTTTACAGTTCTTTCTTGATGAACCTGCTGTTTTAAGCTCTGCTTTGGAGGCTGTTCCTTGCATCCATTCATTAATACTACATTTAGAATAAGCAGTAGAAGATATATTTTCTTCATAAGATAACTATTTTCGGTTCCTTAATATATTTATGGCTTAAAGTTGATATGCGTGGGCTATTTTAAC
>NZ_JACD01000108.1:0-18433 GCF_000517825.1 Prevotella sp. ICM33 | reverse complement strand
TTCTTTTTAGACTTGCCAAAATATATGCCTATCCCCACTAAATATCTACTGTCCCATAATAAGGATTCGTGTCATTCGAGAAATTCGTAGTCTCAAATCATAAAGTTCAAAGGTCAAATCTCAAAGTTCAAAGGATAAAAAAAAGGAACACTCTCTCGAGTATTCCTTTTGTGATTCCGACAGGATTCAAACCTGTAACCTCTTGATCCGTAGTCAAGTGCTCTATTCAGTTGAGCTACGGAACCATTATTATGGTCGCAACAGATAACAACTAAGTTGTCATTTCTGAATTGCGAGTGCAAAGGTATTGCTTTTTATCCGTTCCACCAAATGTTTAGCAATCTTTTTTATTATTTTTTTTCGTCTTCATCGTGTAAAGTGGGGAGCGAAATGTGATAACCCACTGCAATAAAACGAATTAAACAGATTGCAAGGAATGTCACAATAACTGTTACCGGAAGTGGTAGTCCGAGCGAGAAGAGTGCCCAATAGATGAGTCCGCCACCCACACTTGCCACGGCGTATATCTCTTTGTGGAAGATTACGGGGATATTGTTCAGCAATACGTCACGGATAACACCACCTGCCACACCAGTGATACAACCCATGATGACGGCTACCCAGAAGGGGTGTCCTAATGCGATTGTCTTCTGAATACCCGCAATAGTAAAGAGTGCCAAGCCGAGTGTATCGAAGACGAACCACGCATTGCTAAGGCGTTGAATCCACCTGCGCGACAAGATGACGAGGAAGAGCGCCAGACCTGTACAAAGAACATACATGATGTTTGCCATCCAGAACGGGCGCACGCCTAACATAGTGTCACGAATCGTACCGCCACCAATAGCGACGGCAAAGCCACAGACATAACCTCCGAACCAGTCGAAGCGTTTCTGTGCGGCATGGCGGATGCCCGATATGGCAAACGCAAACGTTCCGAGAAACTCCAGTATCACCTGAAGTGTACGGACAAGATGTGGATCAGTGTAGATCATATTTGAATAAAAAAGAAAGAAGCCCGAGCCTAAAGCCCCACCCCGACCCTCCCCGAAAGGGGAGGGAGGCAAATAGGATAAGGTTAGCTGTATGTCCTTGATGGAGTAATAAGACTATCTTCTCATTGTTGTGCAATAAAGAAATCTAATTTACATATTATAATTATTTAACCCCTCCATGTAAGCTATACTCATTAGCTGCACAAACTTAGAATACTACCCATTGTTATCTGCACTCCCCTCCTTTTGGAGGGGCTGGGGGAGGCTTTCTCCCTCCCCTTTCGGGGAGGGTTGGGGTGGGGCTTCACACCACGTTCTGTGGTTCCCCTGCTATAAACTTCTTAATATTCTCAACGCAGATAGCCATTAGGCGCTCACGTGCCTCACGTGTTGCCCACGCAATATGTGGAGTGATGAAGGCATTGGGCTGACGGAAGAGTGGATTGTCAGCACGAGGTGGCTCCTCAGTCATTACGTCGGCACAATAAGCACCGAGCTGACCACTCTCAAGGGCATCGGCAACAGCCTGATCGTCGACGAGTCCGCCACGTCCGGTATTGATAAGGATGGCACCACGACGTACGCTCTTCAGTGTCTCTGCATTGATCATACCTGTGTTCTCCGCTGTCAAAGGACAGTGCAAGGTGATGACATCAGACGTACTGAGCAAGCCTTCAAGGGTTGTCTTACGGATACACTCTGGTAGGTCGCTACTGTTCTTACTGGTGCAAGCTGAGATATCCATACCCAGAGCATGTGCAATCATTGCCACCTTCTTTCCGATGTTGCCCAAGCCAACGATACCGAGTGTCTTACCAGCGAGTTCCATGAGTGGTGTGTCCCAGTAGCAGAAGTCCTGCTGCTTACTCCATTCGCCACGGCGCACAGCCTCAGCATAATGGTCGACATGTGTGGTTGCGTTCAAGAGGAGGGCGAAGACATGCTGTGCAACGCTATCCGTACTATATGCAGGGATGTTGCATACGACGATACCACGCTCGCGTGCAGCCTCAACATCGATATTGTTATATCCTGTTGCTAACTCACCGATATACTTCAATTGTGGCAATTGGTCGAGTACTTCACGGGTGATATTTATCTTATTGATAAGAATACCGTCCGCATCCTTAGCTCGCTCAATAACTTGTTCCTGACTTGTGCGCTCATAGATAACGCACTCTGCTATTTCCTTTATTGGTTCCCATGAAAGGTCACCAGGGTTGACTGCATGGCAGTCGAGAATTACTATTTTCATGCTTGTTGGGTGTTAGGTGATGGGTGTTGGGTGTTAAATGTTGGGTGGTGATGATGTGAGATATTGGCTGATGGGTGGTAGGTATTGATGAATAGTATTTCTAAGTATTCCCCATTATTTCCCTTGGGTCAGTGACCGCTGGTTCGGGGAGGAGCTTTATCCTATTTGCCTCCCTCCCCCTTCGGGGAGGGTCGGGGTGGGGCTAACTCATCTGGCATATACTGTTGCTCGACATAATGTCCGGGGTAATCGTGTGGATACTTATATCCATCGCTATAACCGAGCTCCTTCATTAGTTTTGTCGGTGCATTACGAAGGTGGAGGGGAACAGGGAGGTTGCCTGTCTGGCGCACTAACTCTATCGCTTTATTGATGCCTACGTATGCAGAATTATCTTTCTTCGACCGAGCTAAATAGACTACCGCCTCAGCCAATGGGATTCTACCTTCGGGCCAACCAATCTTCGTCACAGCGTCAAAGGCTGCATTCGCTAACAATAGGGCGTTAGGATTGGCGAGTCCGATATCTTCTGCCGCACTGATAACGACACGACGCGCAATAAACTTTGGGTCTTCTCCACCTTCTATCATGCGTGCCATCCAGTAGAGTGCTGCATCTGGGTCGGAGCCACGAATCGACTTGATGAATGCCGAGATAATATCATAGTGCATCTCACCGTCCTTGTCATACGCCAATGGATTCTCTTGCAGTCGTTCCTCCACCATCTTATCGGTAATCACGACATCGTTGCCCGATTCGGCTGAGATAATCAAGTCGAGGATATTCAGTAGCTTACGCGCATCACCCCCACTATATCGTAGGAGCGCCCCCGTCTCATGCAGTTCGATATTACGCTTCTTCAGTTCCACATCCTCCGTAATGGCTCGATGCAACAGCTTCAGCAAATCGTCTTTCTCCAACGACTTCAGCGTATAGAGTTGACAACGGGAGAGCAACGGACGAATCACTTCAAACGATGGGTTCTCTGTCGTTGCACCAATAAGCGTCACCGTTCCCTTCTCTACCGCACCCAAGAGCGAATCTTGCTGCGACTTTGAGAAACGATGGATTTCATCGATAAAGAGAATCGGTGAAGCGGAATTGAAGAAACGACCACTCTGTGCCCTTTCGATAACATCGCGCACATCCTTCACACCACTCGTCACGGCAGAAAGCGTATAGAACGGTGTCTCTAAGCGATTAGCGATAATCTGTGCTAACGTAGTCTTGCCCACGCCCGGTGGTCCCCAAAGGATAAACGACGCAATGCGCCCCGAATCGATCATACGTCGGAGCACAGCCCCCTCACCAACGAGGTGTTCCTGTCCGATATAATCGTCGAGCGTGCGTGGTCGCAATCGTTCTGCCAATGGTTCCATTTCTCTTCCTCTTTTATTATTGTTACAAAAGTACTGAATTTATCTCATAATAACAAAGAATGAAAGAAAGTTCTTCTGAAATATGGAGCGATAAAATAAGCCTACTACATGATAATTAACATTACAAAAATACAAGTCATAAGTTTGTATTTTGATAACACTACTGCTTTAATGTCTTTCTTAAACCCAAATCTCTAAGTTTGTAATTCATCTTGCAAACTTAGAGATTTGGGTTTAACTTTATAGATAATTTTAATAAAGAGAAAAGCAGGTTAACGAATCTGCAATTCTTAGTACAGAAGGAAAGGAATCTGTATCTTTGTACACATAAAACCAAATGACTTCTTACAATGAAACATCCCAAATCAAAGTTACTTATTGCGGTCGCATGTTTAGTCCTTCCGCTTTTGTTTGCTTCATGTTCAAAAGATGAAGAAAGCGTAAACGACCCCATGCCCTTTGTTCCTATCGAACAAAATGATTTCACAGCTGATATCCTGCAACCTGATATTAACTATTCAATTCCTATCCGAGGAGACGACCCTGACGATTTCTTTTTAAAGGCTGTGGGCACCTACGAGGGTACGCTAACCGTTTATGACCCTAAAACCAAACAGGTAATTCCTTCTGATTTTGATAATCATGTAAGTGCCAAGTTCGAATCATACTTAAATCAGTTTAGCCTGACTCCTATTCCCCATCCTTTTACATTATATGCTTTAAAGAAGGATCAATATGCTTATGACCTACTATATAAAATAATCAAAAATAAAACTTGGTGGAAGACAGGAAAGATACACGATTACAGTACAATACTCATCGGAAGAAACAAGAAGAATCCTTCAGAAGTGGCATTCCAATTGTATAACCCATATTATTTTTACTCATATATAAGCTCTCCCCATGATGATCGTTATGACTTGAGCGAAATGTATTTTAATGTCTGTGGAACTTTCAACAATACAACGAAAGAAATGACGGTTTACATAAAGCCTGCGGTTGCCTTGTTTTATGACAGTATGGTTCGAGGCAATAAGATAAAAGCCGAACTCAACGACATTTATTTTATATGCAAATTAAAGAAGACGGCATAGGATAAACTGACTTCCCTTTTAACAAAAGAATAAACGATGAATAAAAAATAGATTATGGATAAAAAGAACAAAAACAACCTACTCGTCGCTCTTTTCCTGCTATTGGTAGGCAGCTTTGCTGTTTCATGTTCGAAAGACGATGACGCTACGACAGACAACACCTCTAATTTTGCACCTATCAGTAGTAAAGAAGCACTTAAAATACAGAAATCTTTACTTGGTAAGTATAGAAGTAATGTGTATATTTACGACCCTACAACCAAGAAAAAATATTATTCCAATTCAAGCTTTGACCTCGACTCTCTAACCATAGACAATGAAAGCAGATTTTACTATGCCCTTTTAAAGTTGTCACGCAACACATATCTGCAGTTACACAATATTGAAAAAAATGGGATAAAGAATACAATAACAGAGATATCTACTCAACCAGACGAAAAGATTTCTTTAGGACTTGAGGGAATTCGTTTCACCAGTCGCAACCAACAAGACAGTTGCATATATCGGTTTGAAGTATCACGAGGGGTAGTTGACTATAGAGGCCCCAGTCTCAAAACAATAGTCATGAGCAGTCTTATGACTTATTTTAACGGTTACGGATATTATAATGTAAAAACAAGTAAGTTCAAAATTTATCTTCTTCCTTACAATGCATACATGGAATCATATTTTAATACCTTTCAAAGCCTGAGACTTCCACTCACAGGAAGATATCTGGTTTGTGAACTCACAAAGATTCAATAAGGCGGACTGGTCCGTAAACTTTTGTTGGATAATTTCATAACCTAAAAATCAAAAGGGCGTTAATTCGAATGGAATTAACGCCCTTTTTGCTTGCTAAAGGTGCCCTTTAAGAACCTTAATAACGCCCTTTAGGGACCTTAGTAAGCACCTGCAAAACCACGATTTTACAACTACTTGATAACAAAACACTTACAAAGGTGACAAAAGAGCTGATTCTCGACTCCATTCCTCACCTTTTCCTGACCCGAAATGTAAAATAAATTCGAACTTTGAACATTGAACTTTGAACTTTGAACTTTGAACTTTATGATATGTACCTTTTACCTTTGAACATTGAGGTTTGCAAGGATTCGCGCAATTCGCGCAATTCGTAGTTCAAATCATAAAGTTCAAAGTTCAAACCTCAAAGTTCAAAGAATACTATGGATTCGTGCAATTCGCGTAATTCGTAGTCATTAATGATACATATCACAAAGTTCAAACTTCAAACCTCAAAGTTCAAAGGTAAAAAAGTTCAATGTTCAAAGTTCAAAGTTCAATGTTTTAAGCGTATTGGATCATCATACTGCACCTGCAGCTGGAGGAGTTGTTTCTTAAGGTTCTTTGTGAGCTTCTCCGTACCAGGTTTACCATAGATATTATGCATTTGGTCAGGGTCTTTCTTTAGGTCGTAGAGTTCCCAAGCATTGATATCATTGTAGAAGTGCATGAGCGAATAACGCTTCGTACGAATACCATAGTGACGGCAAACAGAGTGCTCGGCAGGGTATTCGTAGTAGTGATAGTAGAGCGACTGACGCCAGTTGGCAGGCTTCTTACCCTCAAGGAGTGGGAGGAAAGAACGGCCCTGAATGTCAGAAGGCACCTTTGCACCGGCTACATCGAGGAAGGTTGGGGCATAGTCGATGTTCTGTACCATCTCTTTGACAACCCCATGCTTACCGCCCGGATAGTAAACCAACAATGGTGTGCGGAATGACTCTTCATACATGAAACGCTTGTCGAACCATCCATGTTCGCCCATGTAGAAACCTTGGTCAGAGGTATAAACAATCATAGTGTTGTCAAGAAGACCATGCTGGCGCAGATACTCGATGACACGACCCACATTGCGGTCGACAGAGTGAATCACACGCATATAGTCGTGCATATAACGTTGATACTTCCATTCAGCGAGCGCCTTACCAGAGAGTTTGTCTTCCTTAAACTTCTTGATGATTGGGTCATAGTAGCTATCCCACTGCGCACGCTGTGAAGGTGTCATACGTTTGTAGTTGCCACGTCCCCACTGCTCAAGCCCTGTAGTGGTGTGAATCTCGTTCTCCTTATCTGCCATCTTATTGTCATAGACGAGGTCCATGTCCTTTATGATACTCATCTCCTGCTTCTGTGCAGCCAAACGACCAGCATAGTCATCATAGAAAGTCTTTGGCAACGGATAGGTCACATCGTCATAGAGGCGGAGGTCGCAGGTATCAGGATTCCACACACGGTGAGGCGCCTTGTTGTGCATCAACAGACAGAAAGGCTTGTTCTTGTCGCGTTTGTTCTCCATCCAGTCAATCGCCATGTCGGCAATGATGTTCGTCACATAGCCCGGACGGCGTATCTTCTTACCATTACTGAGGAAGTCAGGGTTATAGTAGTCGCCCTGTCCGATAAGGATATCCCAGTAGTTGAAGCCTGTTGGCAGTGAGGTGAGGTGCCACTTACCAATCATTGCCGTCTGATAACCCTGCTTCTGGAGCAACTTAGGGAAGGTCTGCTGACCGCCATCAAAGGTCTTAGAATTGTCCGTGAAGCCATTAGCATGGCTATGCTTACCCGTCAGCATACACGCACGTGACGGACCGCTGAGGGAGTTGGCAACGAAGCTCTCTTGGAACTTCACACCATTGTCAGCCAACCAGTCGATGTTAGGTGTACTGATAAAACGCTTGTCGTAAGCACTGATTGTCTGATACGAATGGTCATCGCTCATGATGAAGACGATGTTCATCGGTTTCTTCTGCGCTTGGGCAGGAACGAATGCACCCATTGCAATCGCTCCTGTCAAGCCGTATAAAACTTTATTTTGCATATATAATAAATTAGTTTATCGCAATTATTTATCCCATCCGGGGTTCTGCTTCCACAGATTGTTGGTCAGTGTGAGCATACGTGTTTCGAACGGAAGGAGGTAATCACGCTTTGGATTAAACTTCCAACCGGTCTCATAGCCTGATGGGTTCACTGGCAATACGTAACGTTGTGCGTCGCCAGGCTTGCCAGAGAGGTAGAGATTATTGCCTTTTGGCTTGTCATAAACGAGGCTTGTGCCATACTTTGCATGATGTTCGAGGTTGCTACCCACGAATAGAACACCGTGTGCACGCTTGCCAACGATAAGCTCATCGGCTGCTGCCCAACGGAAGATATCGTCCAATCGACGACCCTCACAAGCCTGCTCAATACGACGTTCACGGCGAACTGCCTGTAAATACTTATTGAGATTGCGGAAAGGATAGTCAGCCTCGGTGTTATACTCTCTGTCGAAGTCGACTGCTGGCATACCAACTCGGTCGCGCAAAGGCTTCAGAATGGCAATGATCTGACTCTCGTTAGCCGCTCCATCGAGCTCTGCCAAAGCCTCAGCATAGTTTAAGAGGATGTCGGCATAGCGATACTGAATGGCTGGTGTGCTGCCTTTTCCTTCTTGGTCAAGGCTCCCCTTATAGTCAATCTGTACGTGCTTGAGCATTGAATAGCCTGTTTCATTCTTGTTATAGCCCGACCCATTGAGTGGTGGAACAACGTAACCGCCTTGGTCTGGACGCAGAATCTGACCCGGCATACACACCGTTTGGCAAAGACGTGGGTCACGAACAGTTGGCTTTAACTCGTCGCCAAAGGTTGCCTTTGCGGTCAACACGGCTGGTCCGACAAAGGGTTTACCATCGATGGTGAGGTAGTCGTCAACCAACGATGCTGTAACACCGCTACTACCACCACCCTGATTGAGGTAGCGGTCAACGCTGTTACCAACGTTCACGCCGTCATAACGCTTGAACCATAACACCTCAGGGTTGGCGCTAAGGTCCTCTGTCTGGAAGATAATGCGGTAGTCATTCAGTGTGTTACCAGTCGTATAGATTTTCCAGACACCTCTGTCTACAACGTCCTTACAAGCCTCAACACACTGATCTAAGTAAGACTTAATCTTCGCATCGGTAACAGTTGGGTCGTAGAAAGCATCGTTCTTTGCCTTATGATACCTCTCCCATGTAGCCTCATAGAGTGCCACCTCGCTCTTGAAAGCACGTGCCACATCCTTGTGGATACGCATTGAAGCACTGCTGTTCTGGGTGTTAAGGTTGGCAATAGCCTTATCGAGGTCGGCAAGAATACTATCAGCAATCACGGTTCGTTCCTGTTGTGGCTGATTCATCTCCTCCTCTTGTGGTTCGAGAGGGCGATTCACCCAAGCAATTTTACCATAGTTCTTGAACAACTGGAAGTAGAACCATGCACGGAAATAATATGCTTCGCCCACGCATTGTTTGTAGGCAGCGGAGTTCTTATCCTTGAAATTGAGGTTATTCAAGAAGAAGTTGACGTTGCGAATATTATAGTAATGACCGAGTTTACCCGCATTAGCGAGGGTCAAACCACCATTCAATCGTGTGTTAACAGAGCCACTTGCCATGTTATCGCTGTTCATATCGATACCAGCAATACCACCACTACCCCATGAGTTAAAGTCTTGTCCCTTCACACCTGTCTGATAGAACTGGTCGAGATAGCTGTTCATCTCGCCCAAGGAGGTGAAAGGGTTGACTGTTGAAAGCACTCCTTCTGGAGACTTGTCTAAGTCGAAGCAACTTGTAAGCGTTGTTGCACTCAAGAGTGCTAAACATATATATTTAAGTTTCATAGTTATATTCTTTTAAGTGATTAGAGATTAACCATAAGTCCAAACGAGATGACCTTATTCATTGGATAGTTCTTACCGCCTTCGCCTGTGTAGCCATTGGCAGTGAAGATAACCTCTGGGTCGAGCATCTTCTTTAGCTTTGTGAAGGTGAGGAGGTTCTCACCAGAGAAGAACACCTTCACCTGCTGGAGCTTCATCTTCTGTGTCCAAGCCTGTGGGAGGGTGTAACTCAAGGTCAAGTTCTTCAAACGACAGTAAGCCGCACTCTGCAAGTATTGATCAGTAGGCTGGCTCTTTGTCTTCGCTGCGTATGGACGAACGCCACCTGCTGAATTGATATAAGGCTTTGGATAGTAGGCATTAGGATTGCTCTCTGACCAATAGTCAAGATGGTCTTTGAAAAGCGTTACCTGTGCGTAAGGACCTGTTCCCCAGAAGTAAACACTGTTGGTTGGGTCCCAATCACGCTTGCCTACGCCTTGGAACATGAAACTCAAGCTCAGTCCCTTCCAGCTAACCATACCATTGATTGTGTATTGATAGCGTGGTGAGGTGTTACCGATAATGGTCATATCGCCCATATCATCGAGTTTATTCTTACCATTGTTCACATATTTGTCGTTGTTAAGATCGCGATAAGCAACGTCACCCGGTGTCCACTTCAAGGTTGAGAAGAAGGTGTTGTTATGGCTTGCATTGTAAGCATCAGCCTGCTCCTGTGTCTGCAATAAGCCGTCTGTACGATAGCCCCATATCTCTCCAACGCGTCTGCCTCTATACCAGTTGCTTGCTGGTGCAGTACCTGTTGGGTTAGCATAGTCTGTCACAATTGAGGTATAGTCAGCCAAAGAACCACCGATACTATAGTCGATGTCCTTACCAATCTTACCACGATAATTCAGCGTTAGCTCCCAACCACGATCGCGCAAAGACGCATTATTGGTTTGTGGGGCATTAGCACCGAAGAAGTCGGGGAAGTCTACACCAGGTCCCAACATATCCTTTGTCTTACGTTCGTAGACGTCAAGACTACCCGTAAGGGCATTGTTCATAAAACCAAAGTCTAAACCGATATTCTTGCTACTTACCTTCTCCCATGTTGTTGCTGGGTTTACAACGCCCGGCGCAAGGAGGTAAGCATGACGACCATCAGCAAAGATATAGCTTCCTAATCCACCACTGAGATTCATGGTTGAAGCGAAGGTGTAGAGGGCTGCTCCTGCCTGATTACCGAGCTTACCATATGACATGCGCAACTTCAACTGCGATACTTTCTGACTGAGCGACTCCATAAACTTCTCACGACTGATGTTCCAACCGAGTGATACAGATGGGAAGAAGCCCCAACGATGGTCGCGTGCAAAACGTGAAGAACCGTCATAACGGCCGTTTACTTCGAGCAAGTAACGACCCTGATAGTCGTAGTTGATACGTCCGAAGAAGCCACGTGTTGCCCATCCATTGCGGATATCGTCTGGCTGCTTGTCGCCTGTTCCCATTGCTGTATTAGGATTGTGCATTGAGTAAAGACCAGAGATAGCGTTCTTCAGATAGTCTACCTTGTTGTTTTCTTCCTGATAACCAGCCATCAAAACGATGTTATGATCCTCTGCAAGGGTCAATGAGTAGTTACCATAAAAGCTGATATTCTGATAGTGGATGTTATAGTTTGAACGCTGATACTTGCCATCAGGACTTGCATCCAACTCTCCTCGAACACCCTTTGAAGTCGTCACACCATCAGCTGCATAGATGTCTGGGGCAACGTTCAATGCCTCGTAGGAGGTCGAGATAAACTTATTGGTGTAATCAGCATTGATAATCAATCCCTTTACTGGATTAAGCTCAAAGCCTAATGTAATGTCGTAATGATTGCGCTTTGTACGGGTGAAGGTGCCACTCTGTAGGTAAGGTATCATTGACAACTCCGTGAAATGACCATGAGGATCAACCACTGAAATCGTCGGACGGAAACGTGCTAAGGAGTGGTAGAAGCCTTCACTCAGTCCGCCTGCACCAAAAGGAGTGTTGTCGACAGAGTGAACATACTTCAAATTGAGCTTCATCTTCATCCATGAGGTAAGACGAGAAGTGAGGTTAGAAGCGAGGTTCATACGCTCAAAGTTCATCTTCGCATAACGCAGAATACCGTCTTCCTTAAAGTAACCTCCTGATACATAATACTGTGCCTGCTTACCACCACCGCTCAAACTTACGTTGTGCTGCTGCTTGAAGGCATAGTCTTTATAATGTAACTTGAAGTAGTCAACGTTTCCAATACCCTTCTCTGTGTTCTCAAAGGCTGGGTTCATCAAGGAGTTGGCAGGGAGTTCTTGCCATGGATTCACACTTGATGGGTCGTTCATATACTGCTCTAACAACTTAATCTTTTCGTCGCTGTAAAGACGAGAGGAGTTGGCATTCGTAACACCAGCATTCCACATCTTGGCAAACTCAACGGCATTTGCCATCTCTGGTAATACGGTAGGACGATTCCAACCCATACTTCCTTGATAGTTTACGTGCATCTTACCTTCCTCTCCTCGCTTGGTCGTAACCAAGATAACACCGTAGGCAGCACGTGCACCATAGATAGAACAAGCAGAAGCATCTTTCAATACAGAGATTGACTCGATATCATTTGGATTGACATCGGCAAGACTCATCTCGATTCCATCTACTAAAACATAAGGATGACCGGTGCCAGAGAGGTTGCCCTGACCACGCAATGACAAGGCTGCCGTAGCACCTGGACGACCAGAGCTACCATTTGATACCATCAAACCCGGTACCAATCCCTGAAGACTCTGCGACGCATCGGTCACTGGGCGCATCTCAAGTGCATCGCCCTTAACAGATGAAACAGAACCGGTGAGGTTTACCTTCTTTTGTACTCCATAGCCTACGACAACCACTTCATTCAATGCTTGGTTGTCATCCTGCAGACTAACGGCATAATTGGTCATACCTGCCTTGACGGTTACAGACTGAGGCTTAAAGCCCACATAACTTACTTGTAGCACAGCACCGGGTGCAGCGGCAAGCGAGAAGTTGCCATCAACATCCGTAACAGCCATGGCGACTCCATTAACCATCACAGAGGCACCAATAACGGGTTCACCATGGGTATCTTTCACAACACCCTTGATAGCCTGCTTTTGCTGCTGTGTACTCTCAAACGTTTTTACATTCGCACTCGTTGAACTAAGTGCTGGGGTAGCGACGAATAAACTCAGACACAAAGAGAGTGCCACCCCTCCCATTGCGAATGGGGGATGCTTCCTTATACCCAGGAAGACAGTAGTAGATTTAGACATAATTACATTGATTTAGGTTTACAGGTGCAAATATAACACTTTTTTTTATAAATCCATAATCCTTTATTAATTCACAATTCATAATTCACAATTCATAATCCTCTGTTAATTCAGAATTCATAATTCAAAATTCATAATTATGATTACTACTGTTAACTGTGATTTATCGCTACAATTAACTCGTTTACTTGTTTACTTGTCAACTCGTCTACTCGTCAACTACCAATGTGCGAGATTTAACGCAGCAGAGTAAAGAAATATATTAACAAAACAATCAAAGAAAAGACAGCAAATCGGACTCAAAACGTATATTTTCAAAACTCTTGTAAGTCTTTTGTTATCAATCAGTTGCAGAAGTGGTTTTCAAAAGGTGCTTAGTAAGGCTTCAAAAGGGCGTTAATAAGACCTCAAAAGGGCATCTTTTGCAAGCTAAAAGGGCGTTAATTCGAATGGAATTAACGCCCTCTTATTTTTCAAGGTTTGAATTTCCTTTACAATACAGAGGAACAAAAGAAGACAGAAGAATAAAAAACAAAGATTATCTGTTTTATTGCCACAAGCAACTTGTTAACTTGTCTACTCGTAAACCTGTCTACTCGCCAACTTGTTAACTCGTCTACTCGTTCTTATGTTACTATGTCTTCCTCACAAGCAACTTGTTAACTTGTCTACTCGTCAACTACCCATATCATAAAGTTCAAAGTTCAATGCTCAAAGTTCAAAGTTAATAGTTCAAAGGAAAAAGCATCCCTCAGCAAACTGTTTCCAGCACTCCCCCTCTCTCTCGGAGAGGGGGTTGGGGGGTGAGGTCCCCCCCCCGATAGGGTATATTTACGTTAAATAAACCAAACTTTATACCCTTTAGGGATTATCTATTTTGTTTTTCATAGATATTTCGTACATTTGTACCCGTAAAGGTATAATCAGCATGGAGAAGAATCAACTATCAATCACATTAAAGCAACTGCGGAAGGAATATCATCTAACGCAGGAGGATATGGCTTTCAAAGCAGGTGTAGGACTCCGCTTTGTCCGTGAGATGGAACAAGGAAAAGCTACACTACGCATGGACAAAGTCAACCAAGTACTCGAGCTGTTCAACCTACAGTTAGGACCAGTACCCATTCCAAAGGACTAAGTGGCAAAAAAATCAACATCATGAGACAAGGAAAAGTATATGTAAAAGATAAGCCGGCAGGCATTATCACAGAAGACGAGAGGGGATATAGCTTCGCTTATCTTCAAGAGTATTTGGATAGTAGTAAGCCAACTCCCGTTAGTCTGACATTGCCATTACGTGCAGAACATTATCATAATAATGTACTTTTTTCTTTCTTCGATGGTCTTATTCCAGAAGGTTGGATGCTGAATATTGCTGAACGAAACTGGAAAATCAACCGTAGAGACCGCATGGGATTACTCCTCTCGTGCTGCCGTGACTGTATAGGAGATATTAGCATCGTACCCATAGAAAAGGAGGAGGAAAGAAGATGAAACGTTGCCTGTGTTGTTATAAGCCGTTAAAGGCTGGGGAAGTTGACTATCACTCACATTGTGCAAAGAAAATGTTTGGAGCCGCAATAGCCCCTATCCTTCCCTACACACGAAAGGATATTAACCGTTTGGCACAGATTGTCGTTGAAAAACGAACAACAGTGACAGGTGTGCAATCAAAACTATCAATTGACCTTGAGCATGACGCAGCAGGAAATCCACAACGTCTAACGATTGTAGGCGTTATGGGACGATATATCCTTAAACCCCAAACAGAGCAGTTTGAATGCCTCCCAGAGATAGAGGATTTATCCATGCATCTGGCTGAGATTGCGAAGATTCCAACAGTTCCGCATTCTCTTATCCGTTTTGCTGATGGTGAACTAAACTATATCACAAAAAGAATTGATAGAACCGACGATGGACGAAAGCTTCCTATGGAGGATATGTGTCAACTAAGTGGTAAGCTGACGGAACAGAAATATCAAGGAAGTTATGAAATGATAGCCCGTATCCTCGACCAATATTCCAGTGTCTCTATGTTAGACAAAGTGAACTATTGGCAGCAAGTTGTTTTCTCGTGGATTATAGGCAATGCGGATATGCACCTTAAAAACTTCTCTTTGTATAGCATACGAGAAGGACACTATGTACTCTGTCCAACCTACGATCAGGTTTCCACAAAGATTGTTATGCCAGAAGACACAGAGGAAGTGGCATTGTCGCTCAATGGATTCAAGAAATCACTTCTTGTCTATGACTTCCGAGAAGCTATGTTTTCGACAGGACTCTCCGAAGTGGTTGCTAACAGAATATTATCTGGTTTTGCTAAGTTTAGGGACAAATGGATAGTGTGTATTGATAACTCTTTTATCTCTGATAATCAGAAAGAACAATACAAGAAACTTATTGACCACAGATTGGAAACCTTAGCAAAAGAATAAGACTGATTTAATTCAGAAGCCTCTGTTAATTCAGAATTCATAATCCTTTATTAATTCATAATTCATAATTCACAATTCATAATTATGATTACTACTGTTAACTATGCTTTATCACTACAATTAACTTGTTAACTCGTCAACCTGTCTACTCGTCAACTACCAATACAGCACTACGAATTTCTCGAATGACACGAATTACATTACAATAAATATTAGCGTAATTAGGGAAATTCGTAGTCATTAATAGTTCATATCATAAAGTTCAAAGTTCAAACCTCTAAGTTCAAAGGTAAAAGGTAAAAGGTAAAAGAGTTCAAAGGATAAAAAACTCAATGTTCAAAGTTAACAGGCTTATCCTGTGTTATTTGGAAGGTTTTTCTCTCTGGAATTGCCTCTACCACATATACCATACCAGGTCGGAAATTAAAGCTCATCACCTTTTGGTAGATTACGTTACGTGTATTGCGAATTGAAAGAAAACGATCCTCATAGAATTCAAACACAGCTCTGTGTCTTCCTGCAGAAATAAAAGATCCATCAAACCATGAGAAACTTACGCCACGACCATAAGCAATATCATCTATCTTACTTATTGACACACATAAATTCTTAAAACCTTTATCCCATGAGGGCAGCATCAATCTACTATATTTGAGATTATGACGTAGCCAAATCGTTACAAAAGCCCAAAAATGATATATATACATAAGGGGTGTTATTCTCTTATTTATAAAATGTTGTTATTTGTCTCGGGCCTTTTGCACTTAAAATTATAGGTCAATTTACCCTCCTTACCTTCTCTTTTGATAATATACATCGAGTTTGGCGCTAAGTCGAGGTCCATGTGCTGGGTGAACAAAACATTATCGCCACCTTTGAAACGGCTTTCTTTCACCTCAAAATGGAATGTGTGTTGGCCTGGCACAACCAAGTATTCGTTGAATGTTCGGAAGGCAAGTCCGCAGCTAATAGGTAGGAAATCATCGTTCAATATTCTTGCTTTTTGCTTCACATACCCCTTATATAGTAGGTCGGGAACCAGTATGGCATAGTCTGGGTGTTCGCTTATCCACCGCTTCAAACGCTTGTATTGGATAAGAAAATAGACAAACGTCAGAAATAAAACAACTAATAGGTAGAGGGGATCGCCCTTCTCAGAAAAGATATATCTGGGCTTTGAGGCTTTAGAAGAAGGGCTGTTTGTATCCTGAATTTCGGTTTTATTAGAGGGTTGTTCGTACACATAGAATTTGCAAAAGAACATACCTAAGCTTATAAAAAACACAGCAGCGCTGAGTAATACAAAACTTTTACTCCGCCTTAAGAGGTTGTTCCAACGATCGAGAATGGGGGCAGTCCATTTTAAATATAACATCATTGCAACCAAAAAGGATAACAACCATAAGTTAACAAGCCAAAAATAATCAATGTGCATAACCTATTTTTTAAAATTGTTTCTTTACTTTCGTTATCTGTTTTGGGCGCTGAACAACTATCATAAACGTGCAATTCGTCTACCATAGTGTCTTCTTCCACCACATACTGATGGCCTGCAGAGAGCTGAAGTTCCATTTCTTGGTCGAACAAATGCCTACAGCTGCCCTTTCCATGTGGTGTTCCTACCCAGAATATATACTTATGTTTGCCTGACACCACCAAATATTTATAATAAGACAAGATGTATCCGGCACAAAATTGTTTATTATCTATGGTGAGTATAAATAAATTGCGAGGCGGCATATCGGGTGCCCCCTTGAAAGTAAGTATTGAATAGTGTGGGTGTCTACTTATCCACCATATTAAATATAGGTGTCGGATAAGCGGAATTATAGAAATACCAACTATTACAGGAAACATTAAGAAGTAATCTGCCTCGAAAATGGGCTTCGACTGTGGGTTGGTAAGATAGGAAAAAAAGTGGGATATTGATTTAAATTCTATGTTATTCTTCGCTTCATACTCCTGTATATATACATAAGAATGTCCTATAAAACTTAAAAAAGACACTGCTAAAGCCGAAAGAACTACAAAACGACTTTGCTTTATAGGGTTGTTCCAATGCACATGCGATGGCATTACTAAGTAGGAAATATATAAATAGCAGCATCCCCACCACAAAAGTAAACAGACATAGAATGCACCTGCGTCCATATTTATAAGGTCTTAATTCTGCAGCATAAATTCTTGTAAGAACTCCAAGTGTCTGAGAAACAAAGTTTTCAAAACGCTTGGACATGTCAGATTTTCACCTATCTTGGTGCTGCAAACATAACAAGTATGCAAAATTCTGACATGACAAAGATAGCAATTAAAAACGAGAATATCACTTCTTTCGGAGGAATTTATCACATGATGGATGTTTTTATAAGGTCCAAACATCAATGCTCAAAGTTCAAATCTCGAAGCTCAAAGGTAATTCTTCCGTGTCGTATCTGCCGTGATTCGGAAGGTCTGTCTTTCTTGAAGTACCTCTATCACATATACCGTATCTGCTTTGAAATTAAAAACCATCTCTTTTTTGTAAATAATCTTACGGATAGAGCGGCGTGCCATAAAATTATATTCATAGTATTCAAACGCCACTCTGTGTCTTCCTGCAGTAATAAAACATCCATCAAACCATGAGAAACTTACGTGACGACCATAATTGATATCATCAACCCTGCTTATTGCCACACCCACATTCTTAGAGCCTTCATTCCATGAAGGAAGCAACAATCTGCTATGCTTGGGATTACGACGAAGCCAAACACGTTTCTCGTATCGAAAAATACCTACTATTGCAGCTATCAACAGAAACAACATTCCAATACATAGATATATGTACAAATAGCCTGAATGAGATAATCCTAATTCGCTATCAAAAAACACCAAACAAAAAAGCGTACCGAAGTAACCTACTCCAATTATGAACATCTCAAAGAGCGCTCTTGCAGAAAGGGTGGTAACACTCGGAAATGAATGAACAGGAGAAAAACGATAGTAAAGGTAATTAACCGTATAGATCAGTCCTAAAAGCCCTAAGAAAAAAACAGTACTTACAATCAATGAGTTCATCTGTGTATTCCTTTATTCGATAAGAGCAGCAACTTATAATTCAGAATTATGATTACTACTTTAATTTAAAATTATGATTGGCAATGTTAACTGTGGTTTATCACAACAATTAACTGGTCTACTCGTAAACCCGTTAACTCGTAAACTACCACTCATGAGTACCGATGTTAACTGTGGTTTATCGCTACAATTAACTTGTCTACTCGTAAACCTGTCAACTCGTCAACTACCCCTTCATGAT
>NZ_JACD01000107.1:0-2104 GCF_000517825.1 Prevotella sp. ICM33 | reverse complement strand
AAAGTAAAAGGTGCTTAATTGGACTTCAAAAGGGCGTTAGTAAGGGTCTTAAAGGGCACCTCTTGCAAGTCAATTAGGCGTCTTTAAGAAGCCAAAAGAGCATGTATTGGTTTTAAGTCACGCGAAAATAGTTTACAAACACCAAAGATATGAAAACAAGTGGTATTGTCTTTAAAAAGTGTATAAACCTTTATTCTATTCCTATCTATGCCTTTAATGGAAGAATCCTAATAAACCTATATAATCCTCACAAAATGACAGAAAACAACGATACACAACAGATTATATCTATCAAAACAGAAAAAAGACTAACATACCGTTGTTTGTCTTAGGGAAAAATAGTATATTTGCAACTACGAATAGGTTCGTAAACAATTAAAGATAAAAGATATGAAAGTAGCAATTGTTGGTGCCAGTGGTGCCGTAGGTCAGGAGTTCCTGCGCATCTTAGCTGAAAGAAACTTCCCAATGGACGACCTCGTTCTCTTTGGTTCAGAGCGTTCAGCAGGTAAGAAATACACATTCAAGGGTAAGGAATACGAAGTAAAACTGCTCCAGCATAACGATGATTTCAAGGATGTAGACATCGCCTTCACAAGTGCGGGTGGTGGTACATCAGCCGAGTTTGCTGAGACCATCACCAAATATGGTGCTGTGATGATTGACAACTCAAGCCAGTTCCGTCAGGATAATGACGTACCATTGGTTGTTCCTGAAATCAATGCTGAGGATGCTTTGAACCGTCCACGTGGCATCATTGCCAACCCTAACTGTACTACCATTATGATGGTTGTCGTATTGAATCCTATCGATAAGCTCAGCCATATCAAGAAAATACATGTCAGCAGTTATCAGAGTGCTTCTGGTGCAGGTGCTGCCGCAATGGCAGAGTTGCAGCAGCAGTATAAGGAACTTGTTGAGACTGGCGAAGTGAAGACCATCGAGAAGTTCCCACATCAGTTGGCATACAATGTCATTCCACAGATTGACAAGATGACAGAGAACGACTATACAAAGGAAGAGGTGAAGATGTTTAACGAGACACGTAAGATTATGCACTCAGATGTTCGCACTTCTGCTACCTGCGTTCGTGTGTCTTCTCTCCGTAGTCATTCAGAGGCAGTATGGTTCGAGACCGAGCGTCCACTCTCTGTTGAGGAGATTCGTGAGGCTTTGAAGGCTGCTCCTGGTGTTACTGTTGTTGATGATCCACAGAACTATGTCTACCCAATGCCACTCGAGAGTGCTGGCCACGATGACATTTATGTGGGCCGTATCCGTAAGGACCTTGCCGATGACAATGGTAATACACTCTGGCTCACCGGCGACCAAATCCGTAAGGGTGCTGCATTGAATGCGGTACAGATTGCGGAGTATTTGATTAAGGTTGGGGATGTAAAGTAAGGGCTGGCCCCTCCCCCAACCCCTCCCCCATAGGGAGGGGAGTGATTACCGAAAAAGGATAAAGGGTTTGCTAAACATAAAGAAAGAGCGTATCGAGAAGATTAAAGACTTCTTGATACGCTCTTTTTATTTAGTTTCCTTACCCCAAATCTTCGACTAAATAGTCAATGATTAAAGGATAATGAAGAGAGTACTATTTGTGATTAGCGTTCAAACTGCTCAATGCTTAAGCCACCATCTGTCAGCTTTTCTAATTCAGGAACAATACGAGTGAAATGTTCTGAACGAGCATGACGCGTCAAACAAGCCTTGTCCTCCCATGATTCACAGAAAAGGAAGACACCTGGTTGGGTTGTACTCTCAAACAAATCGTAACCCTTATTACCTTCATCTTTACGTGAAAGTTCTACTAATTCATCTGCAAGAGCCTTCACTTGGGCAGTTGTTACACCAGCCTTTACCTTGAAAAAAGCATTTAATCTGATCATATCTTCTATGTTAATAGTTAACTAACTCTTACTTATTCTTCTTATAGTAAGCTACGGCAGCAGCTATATTCTCCTTCACAGCACGTGATGTATAGGTAGCTCCGGTCACACCATCAATACTCTCTGCCTTTGCAGCTTTTGACAGTTTCATACCATTAGTTTAAGATTTTACTGAAGTTTGCATTAATAAAGAATATACTACAGCTGATATA
>NZ_JACD01000106.1:0-3321 GCF_000517825.1 Prevotella sp. ICM33 | reverse complement strand
CCCCCCGCTTCCTGCGTCTGCTGTTCGGGAGCGGCGGGCGATTCGAGGGTGCCGGCGCCAGCGAGACGTTCGAGGAGCGACGCGGCCTTGCCGGGCGCGTTCTCCGCTCGGACCTGCTCGATCTCCGCCTGCGTGAAGCCGGCGCGCCGCAGGCCGACTGTCGTCGTCGCGACGTCCGGCAGCGCGGATGCGATCTTCGCGATCACGTCCGCGCTTGCCTGCGGGCTCACGTAGCGGGTCGGCGTGTAGTTGATCGCCATATCCCACGATTCCTCGGGCGGGGCCGTGAGTCGGTCGCGGATCATGAGGACGTCTTGGAGGAGGCGACGCAGCGCTGGCGTGAAGATACGCCACTGGTAGTCGGCCTCGTCGGACAGCTGGTACTCAGCGGCCTGCATGGCCTCCGCCGACGCCGGGTTATCGCCGAAGATACCGACCGTGCTCATCGGCAAGTTCGTCGCGGCGCAGAAGTTCTGCGCGAGCTGACGATACATCGCGAGATGAGGTTCCATCGACAGCTGCGTGAACTGGCCGACCGACGGCGTTGCACCTTCCTCATTGACCGTGAGAGCGAGCAGACGGCCCGTGATCGCCGACCACCGCTCCATACCTGTAAACGCATCCTCGGACGCGCCGAGGACGTACCGCTGCGGGCTGGAGAAGAATTCAGCGCCCGTCTCGGCGCGCATCAGCGTGCGCACCGCCGCGTCCGTCAGGTACCGGACCTCGGTCGTAATCCGCGAGCGCCCGAACGGTCGTCCGAGCTGCGGGTCATAGACCAGCGGCTCGACGAGCACGCGGCCCGTCGGGTTCTCCATCCGCTCAAGGTGCCAGGCCGCAGAGCCGGGCTGGCGAGAGAAATGAATGATGAATGAGCGCGTGTACATCGTCGCGCCCGTGATCGTGTTCTCGTACTGCTCCGTGCCCTCAGCGGTCGAGGCCTCTAGAGCGAGCGCTGCCTCCAGCGTGCGCGTGCGCTGATCCCACAGGGCCGTTGTCCACTTCGCGTCGCGCGCCTGGATCATGACGGGCGGCTCGCCGCGCGTCACGTCACCAGCTGCGACAGTCAGGAACGAGACCGAGTGCTTGTACGCGCTCGTGATCGCCTGCGCGAGCTCCGTCTCGAATTCATTGCGCGCGAGAAGCCCGGCCAGGTCGTAGGTGTCGGTCAGACCACCGACGGTGTAGCCCTCGAAAACGTGCTTCCGTGCGAGGGCTTGCACGGCCTTCTGGGGCCAGCCGAGAGCGGCGCGCGTGCGCTGCATCTGCGGCGGGATAGAGATGCCGAGATCCTGGAAGGCTCGATGCCCCTCGTAGTACACGTCGAGCAGCGCGTTCTTCGACTGCTTCGCCGTGATCCGATCCTGCATGAGGCGCAGCTGGCTCTTCTCAGTTTCAGTCAGCCCCGGCAGCGCCGGGATCCTCGTCAGACTCATAGGACGATCGCCCTCCTTCCGGTTTTCCCTTTAGGCCTACGCCTCGTGGTCTTGGCCGCGTGCAACGCCGCCGATACCGCCTCTAGCGGTGTCTCATCCCCGTCTGGGGTCGAGGCCGACCAACCATACGCGCCGTCTCGTCGGCGAATCTGCCGGTCCACGACAGCCACCGAAGCGTTGAGCGCGTCCTCCGGCTCTCCCGCCGGGTGCGTCACCTGGCCAGCTCGCAGCCCCTCAAAGAGCAGCCCGCAGGCCTCGAAATACTCGCCAGTTGTCATGATGTGGACGAGGCGTTTCGGCACGCCTCGCATGTCCAGCGCGTCCGACAAAGCAGCCGCGCCAGCACCGCCGAGAAGATTGATCTGCGCCGTCCTGTCGACGCGCTCGGCAAGCCATTCCGCGAGCGCCGACACGCCCGCAGCGGTAGACCCCGTATAGGTGTCGATTGCGTTCACGTGGAAGCGCGCGGACGCTCCCGTGCCTTCCTTCATCGCGCCCGCGAGCGCCATGCGCTTACCGTCGGCGCTGAAAGACACGCCGAACGAGCGGATGCCGTCCTCCGGCGCGTCTGCGACGGAGGCATCCCACGTCGCGGAGTCGATCGCGCGCGAGGCTCCAGCGTTCGCCGGCCACATTCCCAGGCGCTCACGCTTGAAGCCTTCTTCGTTGAGCGTGCGACGCTCGTTTTCGACGAACGCAATTTTCATGCGTCCCGCCGTGATCGCCGGGTTCGTCGCGATCCACACGCCCTTATCGTCGAGGTTGACAGGCCCGTCCGGGTCCGCCGACCACTCGTGCCAGCACATCGGTCCGGGATGCTCCGAGAGGCCCTGTGCGCGCTGGCGAGTGAACACGGCGCCCGATGCGTTCGGACCTGGCGGCGTGCCCGTGTAGAGGATCTGCGAGTTACCGAGGTCGCCAGCCGAGCCCGTCGAGAGCATGGCCTCGATAGCGTCCTCAGTCAGCTCCTGCGCCTCGTCGAAAACGATCACGTCGGCTGTAAAGCCACGACCTGACGACTTCGAGCGGGCGATGACTCGCAGCTCTGCGCCGTTCGTGAGCGTGATCGATTCCTGGCCGTTGACGTTACGGACGTTCGTCACGAGGCGGTTCAGCTCGGGGAAGTCTGCCGACTCGTCGTTCGCCTTATTCCCGAAGAAATGCTTGAAGCGCCTGTAGTGCGCCTGCGCTGTTTTGACCTCGTGCGCGGAGTGAAGGATCTTCTCTCCGAGGAGCACCATGCCGAAAAGCTCGCGGATCTCCAGGAGCGCGTTCTTCCCGTTCTGGCGCGGAACGGACAGGCCGCAGGTCATGTGCTTCCACTCGTCCTTTGTGGACGCGGCCAGCCAGTCCTCGAGGACGAGATTCTGCCAGGGGTCAGGGGTCAGCCCGAAGTTCGCGGCGAACTCGCCGGCGATGTCCCCGAAAGTCTTTGCTCTACGCTTAGCGGCGACCCGCACCCGAGGCGTTTGACCGTCGCCGTGCGAGCTGGTCCTGGAAGTTGACAACGTTGTCTCCCTCCTCCTTCGACTCGACTACAACAGCCGGGCCGGCCAGCTCAGAAATCAACGCCCGCGCCTCACGAATCAACGGCGCCCGCTTGTCAAACTCGGCATACTCAATCGACTGCAACGTCGCGTCCAGCAGCTTTGTGCGCTGCGCGCGAGCATCAAATGCCGGAACCTCCGGCTCCTTCTTCGCCGCGGCCTTCTTCGCCGAAGTCTTACGCCCGCGAGCGCTCGATGCCTTCGCCTTCTTCTCAGCCAATTCCAACCCCCTACTCCCGGGCGAAACCGCCGAAAACGCCTACCGTCTATCCCAGATGCCCCATAAACACGCCAGGCGAGCCGCCCCTAAACGAAAACCCCCAGCCACCGTTTTTGCG
>NZ_JACD01000105.1:0-99160 GCF_000517825.1 Prevotella sp. ICM33 | reverse complement strand
TAAAGACAATTCCGCAAGGATTTATATGTTATTTGAGTTTTACCGGACAGCAATATTATTTTTTATGTCCTATACCTATAATGCTCCTATGACAGCTGGAACCGTGTGCAGACGATAACTTATCCTGATGGTGAAGTGGTTACCTATCACTACAATGCTGCCGGACAGGTTGAGCGTCTTACGAGAAATAAACAGGGGCATCAGAGCGTTATTGGTAACAGGATAGGTTACGACAAGGAGGGTCATACGGTCTATACGAAACTCGGTAATGGCACGGAGACTACCTATACCTATGATAAGCAGTGTGAACGTCTGCAGGTGATGAAGCTTACAGCGGATAGTCAGACTGTGATGGGAAATAGGTATCGTTATGATACTGTGGATAATATCCTCGGTATCACGAATGCCGCCAACCCAACGTCGCTGACGAAACTCAACAAGGCGAAGTTTACATTTGTACTATCTATAAGTGTTTTAACGGAATGTATGTCGTTTGTTATTAGGAACTGTAATAAAAAGTAAGCATCAAACTTTGATTTGTAAAATTAGTTTTTTTATATTTGCAGAAACTAATAATTTAAAATACAAACAAATAGAATAATATGATTTATGAGAATGGACAATTAAGCAGGATACTTACCGACGTGGGATACAAAAGAAAGTCAAAGTTTTTTTGTTTTACTGAATATAAATAAGAATTTTTGTTATGTACGAGTATCTAAACAAAAATGATTTAAACTCATTTGATAGTTATATAGGTCTTGGGATGTTAAATGGCTTATCTGTAGGAAACTTGGGACTTTTATATGAAACTAATTTGTCAAAGTCATATGGAGTGAGTTTAAATGTAAAGCCAGCACGTTTGGATGTATCAAGGAAGGGAGGTTGCCCATGAATACCTTTCTTTTAAGAAAACGTTTTTTATGGCCAATGTTCTGTGTTATTCTCTTTTTTATTTTTATTAAACAAGATGATCTGAGTAATAACTCTTATAATCAATACGTTAAAGGGCAATCATATTGTGTGAAAGTCTTGAGCATAAAGAAAGAAGCACGCGAATATTATGTTTATGGTATCGATAGAAAGGGACAGATTCTTAAATTAGATATTTCTTCAAAGTGGGATCTACATACAGTTCAGGTAGGAGATAGTTTAATAAAAAGAAGAAATAGTTTTGACATAAAACTCGTATCGAAGAATAAATCAAGAATCCTAACTCCTGATCTTCCTCTATAAGAAAGTCATAGATTTTTATCGATTTGCGAGCAATAAGTGGGCATGAAAGTTTTATTGTTGATAAGATAGGTTACGATAAGGAGGGTTATACGGTCTATACGAAACTCGGTAATGGCACGGAGACTACCTATGCCTACGACAAGCAGCGTAAGCGTCTGTTATCAATGAACCTTACGTTAAACGGTCTATGCGAATCCTATTAGAATCTTAGATTTCATGGGATTGATTCCAATGAGGAAAGAAGCTAAACGTTATAGAGTGGAACACAATATAAATGGTCGAGTACTTAACTGGTAATAAGATAGAATCAGATGATTATAAATTATATATTTTTTAGGATACATATGGCTTATAAAGCAAAACATGATTCTGCTATGTTAAATAGTATTTTGTATTTATCATGTATCCTTATGTTTGTTCTTCTTCCGATAGCAGGTGTCATACTCGAGATAGAACGAGAAAATGGTGAAGAAGTTTGCTTTCTAATATTGTGGTGAATTCCACAGAGGGAAATAATATTCCTCGCCTTTTGTTCCCACTTTCCACATCTTCGAACCTATATTATTACGAGTTAGAAGAAAGATAGTATAAACTGTTAAACAAATGATAAAACAAAATTATAGCAGGAAATGATTAAACATTACTTTAATAAAGTAGGCATATACATTAGCGTAATACAGGCTTTAGTGCTACTTTATTCTATTTTTTGTTCTATTGATTATTACCATAAACAAGAAGTTATTGCTACCACTCATCCTATCTTTATTAAAAGAGAACAAATTATATCTCGAGGGGGTAACAGAAATGGTGTAACTATAAACATATTATATAACAATAAAAATTATTACGTAGGAATATCTCATAGCCAAGAATCTGACATTGAAAATACTCCTCTATACTACGATACAGAAAGAGATCAGGTTTTCACAAATAGTGAAACAATTTATAGTATAATTGTTCCTTGGTCCACTTTTCTTTTGTCTTTCTTCTTATGGATAGCAATTAGAAAAAGAAAGAAATACATTTGGGCTATTGATTCTAAGAATAAAAGACCTCAAGAAATGTCTTACAAAGGTATGATAACATGGATGGACGGAAAACCATTCAAATTATGGGATAATTGTTCTTATTATAAGCTTACAAAGCAGGAGTACAGAGCATTTGAGACAATTCTAAAGAAAGAGCTGAATAGTAGCAACAACACATTGCCATATGACCATTATTTTGTTCAATATTTCGGATATCAGAAAATGCATATGAAATATGTCTTTGCTAATTTGTATGCATACGAAGTCCACAATGACCAAGGGATAATAAAAAGTAAATACCGAACACTCTTTAACACAGCAGATGCTGCTCAAGGAGGACGTAACTTTGTTCAAGTTCACATAAACATTACCGATAAGAAAGTGGAACTTTTAAGTATAAATAAAGGAACAGAACTCAGCTATAAACAGACAACTAAAAAATAACAAGGAACACAACGTATTAATAAAAAATAAAAGGAAGACGCTATAAATGTCTTCCTTTTATTTTATAATATCTTGATAAAACGCTTATTACATCATACCACCCATACCTGGAGCAGCTGGCATAGCTGGAGTATCCTCAACCTTGTCTACAATAAGACACTCAGTTGTCAGGAACATACCTGCGATTGAAGCTGCATTCTCAAGTGCAACACGAGAAACCTTAGCTGGGTCGATAACACCTGCAGCACGAAGGTCCTCATAAACATCCTTACGAGCATTGTAACCATAGTCACCCTTACCCTCACGAACTTTATTTACTACAACAGCACCTTCACCACCTGCATTAGCGATAATCTGACGGAGAGGCTCCTCAATAGCACGACAAACAATATTGATACCTGTCTGCTCGTCAGCATTCTCACCCTTAAGGTCCTTCAATGCTTCCTGAGCACGGATGTAAGTGGTACCACCACCAACAACTACACCCTCTTCCATTGCAGCACGAGTAGCGCAGAGTGCATCGTCAACGCGGTCCTTCTTCTCCTTCATCTCTACCTCAGAGTTAGCACCAACATAGAGAACAGCTACACCACCAGAGAGCTTAGCCAAGCGCTCCTGCAACTTCTCCTTATCGTATGAGCTTGTTGAAGCTGCAATCTCGTTCTTAATTTGAGCCACACGGTCCTTGATTGCTTCCTTCTCACCAGCACCATCAACGATAGTTGTGTTGTCCTTAGAGATAGTAACCTTCTTCGCTGTACCCAACATCTCAAGAGTTGCCTTATCAAGTGAAAGACCCTTCTCCTCGCTGATTACCACACCACCTGTCAACACAGCGATATCCTCAAGCATTGCTTTACGACGGTCGCCAAAGCCTGGAGCCTTAACAGCACAAATCTTCAAACCTGCACGAAGACGGTTTACAACCAATGTTGTCAATGCCTCTGAGTCAACATCCTCTGCAATGACCAACAATGGACGACCACTCTCTGCAGCTGGCTGGAGAATTGGAAGAAAGTCCTTAACATTTGAAATCTTCTTATCGTAGATGAGGATATATGGGTTCTCCATATCACACTCCATCTTATCTGTATCTGTTACGAAGTAACCAGAGAGGTAACCACGATCGAACTGCATACCCTCAACAACACCGATACTTGTCTCACGAGTCTTGCTCTCTTCGATAGTGATAACACCATCCTTAGACACCTTACGCATAGCATCTGCGAGCAACTTACCTATTTCAGGGTCGTTGTTAGCACTTACAGTAGCTACCTGCTCTATCTTGTCATAGTTGTCACCAACTACCTCTGCAGAAGCCTTAATATGATCAACAACCTTAGCTACAGCCTTGTCGATACCACGCTTAAGGTCCATTGGGTTTGCACCTGCTGTAACATTCTTCAATCCTTCAGTAACAATTGCCTGTGTGAGGATAGTAGCAGTTGTTGTACCGTCACCAGCATCATCACCAGTCTTGCTTGCAACACTCTTAACAAGCTGTGCACCAGCATTCTCAAAGTTATCCTCAAGCTCTACCTCCTTAGCCACGGTAACACCGTCCTTAGTAATCTGTGGAGCACCAAACTTCTTACCGATAACAACATTACGCCCCTTAGGACCGAGTGTTACCTTCACTGCATTTGCCAACTGATCAACACCACTCTTCAAGAGTTCACGTGCGTCTGAATTGAATTTTATCTCTTTCGCCATTTTCTTTATTCCTTTATTTTGATTGTTTATTTATGCGTTGTTTGCTATTCTTTTTTATCTCTTATATGTATAACATCATTCTACAAGATATAACAGAATGGCCAAACTACAGCTATTTTAAGACCTTTTTATAAAGAGAGAATAGGAGAAGTGTTACTCAACAACTGCCAACACGTCGCTCTGACGCATCATCAAATACTTCTCACCCTCATTCTCAAGTTCAGTACCAGCGTACTTACCATAGAGAACCTCATCGCCAACCTTGAGAATCATCTCCTCATCCTTAGTGCCATTACCAACGGCAACAACCTTACCACGCTGTGGTTTTTCCTTGGCTGTGTCTGGGATGATAATACCACCAACTTTCTCTTCTGCCTGTGCTGGAAGCACGAGGACTCTGTCTGCTAAAGGTTTAACTGTCATAATTGTATATGTTTTAAGATTTTAATTTTCATTCTGTATATGACCTGTCATCAAGTCATTTCGCCTTCAATTATACGAAAACTATGCCAAAAGGACTTACTGACAATCTGTCAGTTCTTCTTACCTATTCGACTAAAAACAAAAGAAAATAATTATCTTTGCATTAGAAAAAGAATATGGTAAAACAATAAAGAATTAATTATGAAACAGATTACTAAGACTATTACAAGTGAACTTCAAGCACTGTCAAATGCTGAAAAACGAGAGATTTTCCCGAGGTTCTTTAAGGCTGGCAAAGGAGAATATGGAGAAGGCGACCGCTTCTTAGGCGTCACTGTTCCCAATATCAGAGCTATTGCCAAGTTACACAAAGACATATCCATAGAGGAGATACGAGAGCTGATACAGTCAGAATGGCATGAAGTGCGCCTTTGTGCCTTAATCATAATGGTAGAGAAAAGTAAGAAAAAAGACGAAGCTTTACGCAAAGAGCTATTCAATCTTTACCTTTCTCAAACTAAGCGAATCAATAACTGGGACCTTGTTGACCTATCTTGTCGCTTCATCATAGGCGAATACTTACTTGACAAATCACGTGACATTCTTTATCATTTAGCTCAAAGTCCACTACTATGGGATAATCGCATCGCCATCGTATCAACATACGCATTCATTCGTAAAGGACAATTAGAAGACACCTATGCACTGAGCGACCTAATGATGCAGCACCCACACGACCTCATGCACAAAGCTATTGGTTGGATGCTTCGTGAAGCTGGAAAGCGTGATTCTGAGCGACTTTATGATTACGTGATGAGCCATCGAGCAGACATGCCCCGTACCATGCTACGTTATGCAATAGAGAAGTTCTCACCCAAAGAGCGCGCTATTCTCATGAAACGTGCCTAACACTTCCCCACTCTAACTTCCATTTGGATGCTAATCATACGGTCAGAGAAAGAGTAGAAACAACTTTTTTGTCATATTTTTTTCACATACTCATTTTTAAAAGAGCACAAATTGCATTCGAATTAACGCCCAATTGACTTGCAAAAGATGCCCTTTTGAAGTCTTACTAACGCCCTTTTAAAAGCCAAGTAAGCACCTTTTTAAACCCAGCCCTGTAACTATCTTATAACAAAAGAGTTACAAAAGCACTCAAAATAGTGCTTTTTAGTTCTTTTTTAAGGAGAAAGCGAGAAGCAATGTAAACAAAATTCAAAACACCAAGAACATTATTACCTTTCAGAAAACTTATAAATAAGGGCGCCTTTATATGACATAATACTTTGTAATATAGCGTTGTAGAGTATGAAAAATTAGAAAGATAGACGAAATATTGATAAGAAAATGAAAGATAGTAATAAACAATACCATTCTAAATAAGAATGATAAATGTTAGGCTATAACGAGTGATTTGAATTAAACTTGAAAAAGTTAAAAACGAACAACATACTTAACTCTCATAATTCATAACATAAAATAATTATATATCCCATATTTTTCTTACCTTTGCATTCAGAACATAATATATAATTTAACGATATAAAAAAGAAAATGAAACCTACATTATTACTCCTTGCGGCAGGTATGGGAAGCCGCTACGGTGGGCTGAAGCAGCTCGACGAACTGGGTCCTAATGGTGAGACCATTATGGATTACTCTATCTATGATGCTATCCAGGCTGGATTTGGTAAGATTGTTTTTGTTATCCGTAAGGATTTCGAGGAGCAGTTCCGCAGCCAAGTTCTTTCAAAGTATGAGGGTCATATCCCTGCAGAACTTGTTTTCCAGAGCATCGATGCACTGCCAGAAGGATTCTCTGTACCTGAAGGTCGTGAGAAGCCATGGGGTACAAACCATGCGGTATTGATGGCAAAAGATGTTATCAAAGAGCCATTCTGCGTTATCAACTGCGATGACTTCTATAACCGTGATTGCTTCAAGGTTATCGGTAAGTTCCTTGCTGACCTCCCAGAAGGTGCAAGAGACAAGTATGCAATGGTTGGTTTCCGCGTAGGTAACACACTGAGCGAGAATGGTACTGTTGCTCGTGGTATCTGCTCTACCGATGCTGAAGGAAACTTGACAACTGTTGTTGAGCGTACAGAGATTGAGCGTCGCGATGGCGAAATCAAGTATAAAGACAACAATGGTGAGTGGGTTGCTGTTGGTGAGAACACTCCTGTATCTATGAATGTATGGGGCTTCACACCAGACTACTTCGAGTACAGCGAGGCATACTTCAAGGAGTTCCTCTCGGATCCAAAGAACATGGAGAATAAGAAGTCTGAATACTTCATCCCATTGATGGTAAACAAGCTCATCAACGATGGTACATCTACCGTGAAGGTGCTTGACACTACCAGCAAGTGGTTTGGCGTTACCTACGCTGCCGATCGTCAGAGCGTGGTTGACAAGATTCAGTCACTGGTTGATGATGGTACATATCCAGCTAAATTGTTCTAATTCATAACCCTGCCTGGGTACTATCTCCGTATACATTCTTCAGTATTTCAGGATGTAAGAGGGGTATCCAGGCAGGGCTTTTTATTTCTCTCACCTCAATACACATCGGGTATAACAACCCACACACCTTTCAAACACACACCAAAGCTTATAGCTATAATGGAATTAAACCTACTGAATCAAGAAGAGATTGCAACACTACGCAATCTTCTTTCCAATGCAACAAACATCGTAATCTGTGCTCATAAGTCACCAGATGGGGATGCAACAGGTTCGTCACTGGCATGGATGCATTATCTAAACCAGATTGGTAAGACCAATATCAAGGTATGTATGCCTGACGCTACACCCGACTTCCTGCATTGGCTTCCAGGACATAATTCCGTTATTCGTTATGACAGACGACCAAAGGAGGTAGAGAAGGCGTTTAAGGAAGCTGACCTTGTTTGCTGTCTTGACTTCAACCAAAACTCACGTGTAGATGCAATGCAAGAGGTTTTGGAGTCTTCCACAGCCCCTCGCCTACTCATCGACCACCACTTAGAACCTGAAACAAACAACGCATTGACGGTTTCACATCCAGAAATGTCAAGTACCTGTGAGATTGTCTTCCGTCTGATTAGTCAGTTAGATGGCTACGAGAAGATGACAACCCAATGTGCGTCCTGCATTTATTGTGGTATGATGACAGACACTGGTGGCTTCACCTATAATTCGTCACGCCCAGAGATATTCTATATTATCGGTCAGCTTCTTGCAAAGAATATTGATAAGGACGAGATTTATAACCGTGTATTCCATAACTACTCTACCAATGCCCTCCGCCTCCGTGCACACATCATCCTCAACAAGATGAAGGTGATTGAGGAGTTGCACGCATCCTATTATACCGTAACAAAAGAAGAGATGGCACAGTTCCATTTCATCAAGGGAGACATGGAGGGACTTGTTAATATTCCACAGCAGATAAAAGGACTTAAACTGAGTATCTCATTACGAGAAGATACTGAGAAACCTAAGACTGTACTCGTGAGTCTTCGTTCTTGCAATGGCTTCCACTGTCAGCCTATGGCAGCAAAATTCTTCAATGGTGGCGGTCATGCTGACGCATCAGGTGGAAGACTAAATTGTACCATCGAGGAAGCGGAACAGATTGCCATTAAGGCGATACTATATTATAAAGAGGAGTTACAATAAGTAGAACCACTTATAGCGAGAGTATAAACAACAAAACACTTCATAGCTTAATCCACTTGGAAAGCTTATATTTATCAGGTTATGAACATATTAGAACTATCTAAAAAGCGCTTTTCTGTACGCAAATATAGTGACACCCCTGTATCAGAAGAAGACTTACAATATATCCTTGAGGTGGCACGTATGGCACCATCGGCTGTCAACAAACAGCCATGGAAGTTTGTTATAGTGAAGTCGGATGAGGCACGCAAGCAACTACAAGAATGCTACGACCGCGAATGGTTCAAGTCGGCACCGCTCTACATCATTTGTATGCGTGAGGTTGAAAAGAACTGGATACGCAAAGAAGACAACAAGCAGCATGGCGATATTGATGTTGCCATTGCTACTGAACATCTTTGCTTGGCTGCAACAGAGCGAGGCTTAGGTAGTTGTTGGGTATGTAACTTTAATGTAGCCAAACTAAAGGAGACCTTTCCATATACAGATTTTGAGCCTATTGCCATCATTCCTATCGGTCACATAGCCGACGACTGTCCAACGAATGAGAAGAAGCGGAAGACATTAGAAGAAATTACAGACTTCATATAATCCTTATAAACGATTTCTGTTATCTATTCTACATATCCCACATAGGTTATTCATTAGCATCTTATACATATAATGTAACGACCATAACGAATCATTCTTCTTATCTTCAAGCGACGTGCTGATGCTCCGCACCAATGGTGCTAATGGTTCGCACCAATGGTGTTAACGCTCCACACCACACAACATGATGCTGAAACGAAAGCAAGATGTTGGTAGAATTAGATTCGGAACTTACCTTATAACATTTAAGCAGAGGAGTCCTCTGCACTTTAACATCTTAATTCAACAATAAATTATGCGTATTCTTGGAAACATCATTTGGTGGATATTTGGCGGATTAGAGGCTGCTATCGGTTATTTCACAGGTAGTTTAGCACTTGCCATCACCATTATCGGCATACCAGCTGCAGTACAAACATTCAAGCTCGGACTCTTGTGCCTATGGCCTTTTGGGGCAGAAGTGAGAGATGGAGAAAGTCTTTCAGGCTGTATCACCATTCCACTCAATATCATTTGGATAATCTTTGGTGGTTTATGGGCATGTCTTATCCACATCTTCTTTGGACTACTTCTTGCCATCACGATTATAGGTATTCCTTTTGCCAAGCAACACTTCAAAATGGCAGGCCTGTCCCTTGCTCCATTTGGTAAAGATGTTGAGCTTAACTTTTAGTCTAAAGCCGAAAATAAAGACATTTCAAAAACATTTGAATTAAATTCTTTTAATTCCTTGGTAGAACTATTAAAAGTCAGTATCTTTGGCAAAAACAAAGGAGA
Organism: Prevotella sp. ICM33; assembly: GCF_000517825.1. Taxonomy (NCBI): domain Bacteria; kingdom Pseudomonadati; phylum Bacteroidota; class Bacteroidia; order Bacteroidales; family Prevotellaceae; genus Prevotella; species Prevotella sp. ICM33. The sequence continues at coordinate 89,282 of NZ_JACD01000105.1, read as the reverse complement.
AAAAGCCCATGATTACGCAAGACAACTTCAACCAGGAATACGCTGACCCTATAGAGGAGCAGCAGATTCGCCATTTCGTGTGCATCGAAATGGGGCGACAGATACATAGATACATCAAAGCCATGCACGGCAGCAAACAACAGATGTTACGCTTTGAAGAGCATCTGAAAGACCTACCGATGAAGGAAAAGGAGGCTGCTATTGCACGATACATCGACTTGAACCGCAAGGTTATCAAAGGATTAGACATGAAGATTGTCTTAGCTCGTGCTATGGCAAACTACTCTGACACCTTCGATTACCTTGTAACATTGGTCAACGATAAACGAAAGATGGTGAAGTATCTGAACCTTATACGTGAGATTTATATTCAGTATCATGAGGTTATCGAACGAAAAGGAAAGTTTGGTATTCTCGATCACAGAGGACGTACACTCGTTGAACCGAAGTATGAGTTCCTTCGTACTTGTTATGTCTATGTTGACGACTTACTAACAATGCCGCTCATAGCCCAATTAGATGGTAAACTTGGCTTGATACTTCCTGACGGTAAGGATACTATTATTGCACCTTTCATCTATGACAGTATATCGCTAAGAGATGAACCACCTTATTTCGAAGCAAAGAAAGGAAATAAAAAGATTCTGCTTAACACTGATGGTGAAGAGCAATAAAACAAAAAAGAGCTGTAACTGCCAAAGCGGTTACAGCTCTTTTAACATTACAATATAATACGATTTAAATCTTCTTCAGCAAAGCAGCCAAACCTTCAAGCTGTTCCTGCCACATAGTAATCTTACTATTCACCTTGTCAAGATCAACACCCTGATTCAGTTCTGGTGAATCACGCTGCTGCTGCAACAAACTGATATACTGATTTACAAGTGCCATCTTAGCCTTGACAGTCTTCTTCTTTGGATAGCCACGCTTCTCAACCTCACGCTGGTACTGCTCAGATATAGCATTGATCTGACGACCACACTCTTCATACTGGCTCAACCATTGCTGGTAAGCTGCGCTATTCTGCTTGTTTTCAAACTGTGTAATGTTTGCAGATTCACCTATCTGCTCATATGAGCTTTGTGCCATACCCATCATTGGAAGGGCTAACAAAGCAATAACCAATAATTTCTTAACTCTCATAATTGTGTTCTTTTAAAATCAAATATCGCTTGCAAATATAAAGTAAATATCAGAAAGAACCAAAGTTTTTTTGTAATTTTGCATCTTGCGATTAATCCTTTAAATCTCTTTTAAGAGTATGTAAGGATAAATGTAGAATAAAGTTGAAAAATATGAATAAATATATTGAGGTAAAAGGAGCTAAGGTTAACAACCTAAAAAATATAGATGTAAGAATCCCTCAAGGTAAGTTTGTTGCCATTACTGGCGTATCAGGTTCGGGCAAGTCATCGCTTGCTTTCGACACACTCTACGCTGAAGGACAACGCCGATATGTGGAAAGTCTTTCTGCTTATGCCCGTCAGTTCTTAGGCAGAATGTCTAAACCTGAGGTCGACTTTATCAAAGGACTCCCCCCTGCTATCGCCATTGAGCAAAAGGTTATTTCACGTAATCCACGCTCAACGGTGGGTACTTCTACCGAGATATACGAATACCTCCGTCTTCTCTATGCTCGTATAGGTAGGACTTTTAGTCCTATTACTGGCGAAGAGGTAAAGCATCATTCCGTTGAAGACGTCATTGAGAAAGTCATGTCCTACTCAGAAGGAACAAAGTTCTGTATCCTTGCCCCACTCCACATCGTTGAAGGACGAAGCGTACAGAACCAACTTGAGATGGAGATGCAGGAAGGTTATGCACGTATCTATGTAGATAATGACTTTATCCGCATAGAAGACTGGCTTGAACAAAACCCTGCTGATGATGACAATAAAAGCACGGCAAAGGATAAAGCAAAGAATATCTATCTCGTTATTGACCGTTTGTCAGTTGACAACTATAAAGATACACTGACCCGACTCACTGACTCATGCGAGACAGCTTTTTATGAGGGCGACGGCAATATGCAGTTAATGATTCTGCCAGCTAAGCTTACCTATGATTTCTCTACGCGTTTTGAAGCAGACGGCATACGCTTTGAAGAACCGAACGATAATATGTTTTCGTTCAATTCTCCCCTCGGTGCATGCCCGACTTGTGAGGGTTTTGGTCGTGTCATCGGAATCGATGAGAAGTTAGTTATCCCTGACTCGTCTCTTTCTGTCTATGATGGCTGTGTACAATGTTGGCACGGCGAGAAGATGGCAGCATGGAAAGATGAGTTCTGCAGACGTGCTGCAAAAGACAACTTCCCTATCTTTAAGCCTTATTTTGAACTAACTAAGGCTGAAAAAGAAAGTCTTTGGAAGGGTCTACCAAGCGAAAGAAAGAAAGACATTCACGACCGTATCTGTATTGATACCTTCTTCCAAATGTTGAAAGAGAACCAATACAAGATTCAATACCGTGTCATGCTCAGCCGTTATCGTGGCAAAACAGTTTGCCCAGACTGCCATGGCACGAAGCTAAAGAAAGAAGCTACATGGGTGAAGATAGGTGGCATGGCTATCACCGACCTCGTTGATATGCCAATCATCAACCTTAAACAATGGTTTGACAATCTAAAACTAACAGAGCATGAAAAGGAAGTCAGTAAGCGATTGATGACCGAAATAACAAGTCGTTTGCAGTTCCTTTTAGATGTAGGATTGGGCTATCTCACTCTTAACCGCCAATCAAACTCATTGAGTGGTGGTGAAAGTCAACGCATCAATCTTACAACCTCCCTTGGTTCTTCCCTCGTTGGCTCACTCTATATACTTGACGAACCTTCCATTGGTTTGCATAGTCGTGACACAGATCGCCTCATTCACGTACTAAAGGAACTTCAAGCATTAGGTAACACAGTGGTTGTCGTGGAACATGATGAGGAAATTATGCGTGCTGCCGACTACTTGATTGACGTTGGACCAGATGCAGGTCGACTTGGTGGTGAGATTGTGTTCGAAGGTAAAGTATCTGATATCAAGCGAATAGAGGGAGACATTAAAGAAAAAAAGAATGCTCAATCACTGCAATTATTGGAGCAGTACCCTCGTTCATATACCATTAAATACCTCACAGGAACGGAAGTTATCGAAACACCTACAAGTCGTCGACCATGGAATATGGCGATAGAATTGAAGGGGGCACGCATGAATAACCTTAAAGGTATTGACGTAAAGTTCCCTCTGAATGTCTTTACTGTGGTGACAGGAGTCAGTGGTAGCGGTAAGTCTTCCCTTGTGAAAGGAATCCTCTACCCTGCCCTCAAACGTCATTTAGACGAGGTTGCCGACACACCTGGCGAATATTCTTCTCTTGGAGGTGACTGGAAGCAGATTAAACACGTTGAGTTTGTAGATCAGAACCCTATCGGTAAGAGTACACGCTCTAACCCCGCCACATACGTAAAGGCATACGACGAAATAAGAAAGCTCTTTGCCGAGCAACAACTCTCAAAGCAGATGGGCTTTACACCACAGTATTTTTCATTCAACACTGAGGGGGGACGCTGCGAAGAATGTAAGGGTGCAGGTGTCATTACAGTGGAGATGCAGTTTATGGCAGACCTTGTCTTAGAGTGTGAGGAGTGTCACGGACAACGCTTTAAGCGTGAGATTCTTGACGTACAGTTCCAAGGTAAGAATATCAACGACGTCTTGAATATGACTGTGTCTGAGGCTATCCAATTCTTCAGTGAGCACAAACGCAAAGCGATTGTCAATAAACTTAAACCGTTGGAAGATGTTGGATTAGGTTACATCAAACTCGGACAAAGTTCTTCTACACTCTCTGGCGGTGAGAACCAACGTGTGAAACTTGCCTACTTCATCGGACAGGAACAGCAAGAACCAACACTCTTCATCTTTGATGAGCCAACAACGGGTCTACACTTCCATGATATCGATCGTCTACTGCATGCTTTCAATGCGCTCATCGAACGTGGACATACGATATTAGTCATCGAACATAACCTTGATGTCATCAAGTGTGCTGACCATGTCATCGACCTTGGCCCTGATGGAGGTGATAAGGGTGGAAACCTCGTAATAGCTGCTACACCAGAAGAGGTGGCTCTCTGCAAGGAGAGTTTGACAGGTAAGTATTTAGCTGAAAAACTAAAGTAGATGAACTTCTATAACTTAGCGTAGCAAGCCCCTAATCAAATAAGCACTATGTGTTTAGGACTGTGTAGCCCTTTTTTGATAATAAATTACACACCTTCTAATAATAGATTACAAGGTATTTAGTGCTTAGCACCATTAGTGCGAACGCTCCGCACAACATGTGCGGGGCGTTCGCACATTATGTGTTAGGCTACAACACGTTGATAAAAGGATAAAAAGAAGGAAGGATTATCACCCTTATAATAAGAGAGTAAGACGCTAATCGACTTACTTATATGATAGAGATATTGGTCATTCAGATATGATTACATGATAAAAGGCTGAACTCTTTCTTTGAGTTCAGCCTTTTATTATATCATAAAATCTAAATCCGCGAGGCGCTACCTTTATGCAACCTTCTCCAAACGCTTCATCATCAAGAACATGAATCCTGCAGAGAGAAGACAAAGTACAATAAAGACAGACCATACAATTGTCAGAGGTATGTCGTTCCACAAGAAACCACCAACGCTGACAAGCAGGTTACCGATAGCTGTAGCAACAAACCATCCACCCATCATTGTACCCTTATACTTTGGAGGAGCAACCTTACTAACGAAGCTGATACCCATAGGACTAAGCAACAACTCACCAAAAGTAAGAATGAGATAGGTACCAATCAACCAGTTACCAGAAGCAAATGGAACAGTCTCGCCTGCAGCCTTTGCTGCAGCCTGCTGGTTAGGAGTCAACAAACCACGTGATGCCAAAACCATAAGCAAGTAAGCACTACCTGCGATAATCATACCGTAAGCAATCTTACGAGGCGCAGTTGGCTCCTTACCTTTAGCTGCTAAAGCACCAAAGATTGCCATACTGACAGGAGTCAAAGCTACTACATAGAATGGGTTAAACTGCTGGAAAATAGGAGCACTAACATCAACAGGACCACCGATGTTATGATACTTATAAACCAATACTCCTACGGCTGCAAGGAATACAACAGTAGAAATCAGCTTAGCCTTAGAAGTTTTACTCTGGAAGAATGACATTAAACTGTAAATCATGAAGATAATCATCACAAGGTTGATTACATCAAATGCCATTGTTTGCACACCCTCTGACTTTGGACTAACAAACTCATCAGCAAAGAAAGTCAGTGTAAGACCATTCTGATGGAACGACATCCAGAAGAAGATAACAACAGCAAAAACAAGACAAAGTGCAACGATACGCTCCTTAGTCTGCTGTGGGGTGAGTTCTTCTGTAGCAACTGTAGTGTCAGTCTTCTTACTCTTACCTGCACCAGCTTCAACATGTCTGAATGTGCTGCGGAAAGCATAATAAATCATCATAGAAACGATCAAGGAAACACAAGCAACTGCAAAAGAGAAGTGGTAAGCATCATTACCAGAATAGCCAAGCGAATGCTCAGCCCATTCCTTAATTCTCACAGCTGCTGTAGGAGCAAAGAGTGCACCAATGTTGATTGCCATGTAGAAGATAGAGAAACCTGAATCGCGCTTTGCTGACAGTTCTGGTGCATCATAAAGATTACCCACCATCACCTGTAGGTTACCCTTGAACAAGCCTGTTCCAAGACTAACAAGTAGCAAAGCACCAAACATTGCTGCATAGCCCATTACTCCTCCACCCAATGGGATAGACAAGAATAGATAGCCCGCAAACATGACGATAATACCAATAGTCACCATCTTTCCATAGCCAAACTTGTCGGCCATGATACCACCGACCAATGGCAAGAAATAAACTAAGGCAAGGAAAACACCATAAATCAAGCCAGCTGTATCACCAGATAACCCGAAATTGGCTCTTAAAAATAAAGAGAAAACAGCTATCATGGTATAATAGCCGAAACGCTCACCAGTATTGGCTAATGCCAATGCATACAGTGCTTTAGGTTGGTTCTCAAACATAATGATAAAATTATAGGTTAATTATTACTTTGTTTTTACAATGTCAAAAAGGTAGGTAGCCTTAACAACGATGTTACCATAGTTAGACTTGCCAAAATAGTCTTTCTTTGAGCTTCCATAGATATTACTCAATCCATAGTAGTAACGGGCTTCAAGTAGGAAATGACCTACATGTCGGTTGCTATACTCTAAACCTAAGCCAGCTGCAATACCGTAGTCTAACTTCTTTTCTACTGGCATTGACTCCTGTGCTGTTACCGCATTACTTCGCCCTGTACCATCATTAGCAAGGTTAGGAGTATCATAATTCTTAGAAGTTGATTCTCCAAGATAGAGTCCTAACTGCGGTCCTGCTTGGAAAAAGAAGTTAAAACCATTCTGTTCACGCCCCCATGCAAGGTGTGCGAAGACCGGAATCTGAATATAGTTAACAGTGCGTGAATACGCTTCAGCAGCCCCATTAGAGTTGATAACAGGCTGATCAGTACCCGTCAGTATCTTCTCTTTCCATCCGATTGAGGCATAGTTCACCTCACCATAGATAGAACAAATAGTATTAAAGTACTTCTCGCACACATAACGCACACTCAATCCTCCGGTTACACCACCATGAATAGATTGTCTTACACTCGGAGTGAAGCCCACATTAGAGAGTATGTAACCACCATTTACACCAATAGCAAAGTCGTTACGATGGTCTCCTATCTGCGCTGCAGCAGTCAACGGCAGCGCAAGTAGGACAACAACTAATAATCTTGAGATTCTATTCTTCATTTTTGAATAAGGTTCTCTACAACTGTTTAATAGACAAGATTCTCCATTGTCTGGTCTGTCTTGAAGTGAACCAGCTGGAAGTTATCATTGATATATCCGCCCTGTCCTACACGAACAAAGTCATAACGTGTCTGCAATGGACGATACTTAACCTCAGCAGCAGTACCCTTAAAGTTCTTTCCATTAGCCTTTAAGCCACGTACAAAGAACTGTGCTTGATCATAGCCAGTAATTGCCATACGTGGAATATACTGTCTTGACATAGGCTCACCATACTGCTCTGTATACTTTGCTTCGAGTTCCTTAGTCTTATCCGCTGCCTTATTATAATAATAGGTAGATGGGATATAAGTGTTATACTTGAAGTATTGGTCAAGATAATAATCCTGATAAACAAACCACTGGTTATAACCATAAAGGCTAATCGCAATACCAGGGCGCGCTTTCTTCAACTGAGCCAGTTTATTAAACACCTCATTCAACTGTGGACTTTTCTCTGAATTAAGAATCACAACATTTGGACGAGTAGCATCAAAATGCTTTGAAAAGTCTGCATTCGATGACTTTAAACTTGTGAGATTATACTTGATTTTCTGTAAATCAAGCTGCTTTCTCAAGCTTGTTGTGAACTCACCCACCTGACTTGTCTCGTCCTTACAATTAATAAAGATTGGATGATGTGACTTCTGGAAACGCTCTAAGAAAGCTGCTATCGCCTTGTTTGTCAACGAAGCCTCTGTCTGATATACTTGGAAAATATTAGGATTTGTTTCTACATCATTGCCTGTTATAGAGAAAGGAATAACGAGTTTAATATCGTACGCACGGCAGAAGTCCGCCAATGGTTTTACCTGTTCTGAATAAAGAGGGCCAAAGATAACATCTAACTTTGAAGCATTTGGCTCAAGCAAGGTATTACGAATATCAGCACCCTTAGGTACATTCCAAGCGTGAACCTCTGTAGTAATTCCCTCACTCTTCAACTGATTAAGAGCCAACAAGATACCACGATAGTATTCAACCATACGTTTTCCATCTCCATCTTGATTATGCAAAGGAAGCATAACACCAACTCGGATAGCATTAACAGCCTTTACAGGAGCCTGAGCAACAGTAGACTTTGCAGCAGCTTTCTTGTCCGTCTTACCTTTCACAGAACCATCTGGAAGGAAATCGCCCTCCTTTGAATATGGTACAAAGATTAAATCACCTTTCTTCAGTTCATAACCAGCCTGCTTCATTGCAGGGTTAGCATCAAGAAGTTGTGGAATAGTAACACCATATTCTTTAGCAATACCAAAGATGGTTTCCTTACGTTTCACCTTATGTTGATCACGCCATTGAACACTTTGAGCCAACACGCTATAACTAAAAGTCATAGCCAAAAATAGCATAAGATATTTTAAATAATTTCTCATAAACATACTTTTGTTTTCAATCAGTAACAAATTACAACTGCAAATATACAAAAGAAATCTGTAATCAAAAGATGTAGAATGATAAAAAACACAAAAACGCTTACACCATTTCATTTATTATTGGCAAATAAAGCATTCTTATCTGAGTTTTCAATAATCTCCTATTAGATATTATTTTACGACATCAATCAGCCTTTCCTACCATTTTCTTTCATGGTATTGATGCTCAACACCAATGGTGCGAAGCATCAACACCAATAGTGCTAAGGCTAAGCACCAATGGTGCGGACTATTAAGCACCTTACAAAATATTGTTAGAACTAAGCCACTTCGTTGTTAGAAAAAGAGTTAGAACACCCCACCCGAACAAGAAAGAATTGATATGAGCCTTCCTATCTCAAAGAGAATACAATATTGTCAGTTCTTAAGAAGTGCCATAGCAAGAGAATATACTATTTAAGTTTTATCAGATAGAAATACATATTATTATCCTATTCAGGCAGATAGATTTACTTGTTTGTATGGGAAAAATTGTGTAAATTTGCACGATTATACATTTTTCAAGGTAACATCAAACGAACTATTGAAATGAAACAATATAAATTTAGACTATTGGGGGTGATGGTGTCTATACTTTTCTCTTCTATAGCATGGGCACAAGATTGCCAACCCTCAGGTAAATATACCGATACAAATGGTGAAACCAATACAATTGCCGCAGGTGACACTTATGTTGGTTCAGCTCCTTTGACGATCGAGTTCTCAGCCAATCCACCTACAACAAGGGATGCGGCAACCCACTACGAATGGCACTTCTTCAATCAAAATAACCCACGTTCAGCTTTTCTTATCCGTTATGATGAGAATACCGAATACACCTTTACAGAGGCAGGAACAACGAGGGTAGTGCTTTATGAAATCCTGAATGGTGATACCACACGCTACAACGCTATTAGTTTCTCCATTAGTGAGAGTAGCCTACAGATGCCTAATGCTTTCTCACCCAATGGAGATGGTATCAATGATATCTATCGTGCAAAGCCTGGATATAAGAGTATTGTAGAGTTTAAAGCTATTATCTTTAACCGTTGGGGACAAAAGATATACGAATGGAACGACCCTGCTGGTGGCTGGGATGGTAAGTATAAAGGCAAAGATGTTGCCCAAGGGACTTACTTCGTCAATGTAACCGCCAAAGGAGCTGACGGCAAAGAGTTCCACATTCGACGAGATGTTAACCTCCTCAGAGGTTACACACAGTCGACGAGGTGATGTTGGATGGGTGATAGGTGGTGAGTGATGGGTGGTGATGAATAGTATTTTTCATCGGTGGTTATCATTAAAGAAATCATCAACATGGTGCTAATCCTCAACACCCATCAACCATCAACAAACACCCAACAATTCATCAACACCCAACATTCAACACCCATCACCCAACATTTAACACCCAACAACCCCATGAATGAGAAAATAGAAGTCTTCGGAGCCAGAGTACATAATCTGAAGAATGTAGACATAACCATCCCTCGTAACTCACTTACCGTCTTCACTGGACTATCTGGTTCAGGTAAAAGTTCACTTGCATTCGACACTATCTTCGCCGAAGGTCAGCGTCGATACATTGAAACTTTCTCTGCTTACGCACGCAACTTCCTTGGAAACATGGAGCGCCCAGACGTAGATAAGATTACAGGACTATCCCCTGTCATCTCCATTGAACAGAAAACAACCAATAAGAATCCCCGCTCTACCGTTGGTACAACAACAGAGATATATGACTACCTCCGTCTTCTCTTTGCACGTGCAGGTGAGGCATACTCTTATATGAGCGGTGAAAAGATGGTGAAATACACCGAGGAAAAAGTGGTGGACATGATTATGTCTGATTATCAAGACCGCAAGATATATATTCTCTCACCACTTGTTCGCAACCGTAAAGGTCATTATCGTGAGCTCTTTGAGCAGATGCGACGCAAAGGTTACTTGTATATTCGTGTCGATGGAGAGATACAAGAGCTAACACGTGGTATGAAGGTTGACCGTTACAAGAACCATAATATCGAGGTTGTTATCGACAAGATGAAACTCGGTGGTACGGAGAATAACACGCTACGTGAGCGTTTGGCAAAGACCGTTTCAACGGCAATGAAGCAAGGAGAAGGCTTGATAATGATTCTTGATAACGAACGAGACGAAGCCAAGTACTTCTCTAAACGACTGATGGACCCTGTTACGGGCATCGCTTATAAAGACCCTGCACCAAACATCTTCTCATTCAACTCACCCGAAGGAGCCTGTCCACAGTGTAAAGGTTTGGGTGTGATTGATGAGATTGACTTGAAGAAAGTGATTCCAGATGACAAACAAGACATCCATAGTGGCGCAATAGTTCCTTTAGGGAAATATAAGAACCAGATGATTTTCTGGCAGATAGACGCCCTCTTAAAGAGGCATAATTGTGACCTCAAGACCCCTGTCAAGGATATACCTAAGGAAGCTATGGACGAGGTTTTGTATGGTTCTTTGGAAAAGTTGAAGATTGCTAAAGAGCTTGTACACACCACCTCCGATTACTTTGTGTCCTTTGATGGTATCATTAAGTATCTCCGTACGGTTATGGAGAACGATGATTCCTCAGCTGGAAAGAAGTGGGCAGACCAGTTCATAGCCGAAGCACAATGTCCAGAATGTCATGGTCATCGCTTGAATCGAGAGGCTCTATCCTATAAAATATGGGATAAAAACATTGCTGATCTTGCAGAAATGGACATCACCGAGCTGAAAGACTGGGTTGATCATGTTGAGGAACACATGAGCGAAAAGCAGCGTACTATCGCCGTTGAAATCATAAAGGAGATTCGTAAACGTATAAACTTTCTACTCGATGTGGGCCTTGACTACCTTGCCTTAAACCGTCAAAGTGCCACGCTATCTGGTGGTGAGAGCCAACGTATTCGCCTTGCTACACAGATTGGTTCACAACTTGTCAACGTACTCTACATCCTCGATGAGCCTTCTATCGGACTTCATCAACGCGATAACGAGCGTCTTATCAACTCTCTGAAAGAGTTACGTGACATGGGAAATACGGTTATTGTTGTTGAACACGACGAAGACATGATGCGTGCTGCGGACTGGATTGTAGACATCGGACCAAAAGCTGGACGCAAAGGTGGCGAGGTTGTCTTTCAAGGAAAGCCTGCAGACATGCTCAAGACACACACACTTACAGCACAATACCTGAATGGTGAACGTGCCATTGAGCTTCCTAAAGAACGCAGAGAAGGAAATGGAAAGACCATCCAACTCACAGGTTGTAAGGGTAATAACCTAAAAGACGTGAACGTTACTTTCCCACTTGGCGAACTAATTGTCGTCACTGGTGTGTCTGGTTCAGGTAAAAGTACACTCATCAATGAGACTTTACAACCTATACTTTCACAACACTTCTATCGCTCTCTGAAACGTCCTATGCCTTACGGAAAGATTGAAGGCATTGACAACATTGATAAAGTGGTGAACGTTGACCAAAGTCCTATTGGCCGTACTCCACGCAGTAACCCTGCAACCTATACAGGCGTGTTCTCCGATATCCGCCAACTCTTCGTCAATCTTCCCGAAGCTAAGATTCGTGGTTATAAGCCTGGACGATTCTCTTTCAATGTGAAAGGAGGACGATGTGAGACCTGTGGCGGTAATGGTTACAAAACCATTGAAATGAACTTCCTACCTGATGTGATGGTACCGTGCGAGGTTTGTCACGGCAAACGCTATAACCGAGAAACATTGGAAGTGCGTTTTAAGGGTAAATCTATTGCAGACGTATTGGATATGACAGTCAATATGGCTGTAGAATTCTTTGAGAACGTACCACAGATTCTGCCGAAGATCAAGGCATTACAGGACGTTGGCTTGGGCTATATCAAGCTTGGACAAAGTTCTACAACCCTTTCTGGTGGTGAGAGTCAGCGCGTTAAGTTGGCAACCGAACTTGCAAAGCGTGACACAGGTAAGACACTTTACATCCTTGATGAGCCTACAACTGGTCTGCATTTTGAAGATATACGTATCTTGATGGACGTATTACAGAAACTTGTTGACCGTGGCAACACCGTTATCATCATCGAACACAACCTCGATGTCATCAAACTTGCAGACTACATCATTGACATGGGACCAGAAGGTGGTCGTGGTGGCGGTCGCATGTTGAGTTGTGGTACACCAGAGGTTGTGGCAAAGAACAAAGAGAGCTACACTTCTCGCTTCCTTGCAAAAGTACTAAAGTAAGACATATTCTATAGGCAATAAAGAAAGAGTTTTCAATTCTTTTCTTTGGATAATTGATAAATTAGTCCTAATTTTGCCAAAGGACAGTAGTAAAGGACAGCTATACAACGGTACAGACTGTCCTCCTTACTTTACAATCCATTAAGAAATTAACACATTGTCTATATCACCTAAAATTATGGATAAGAAAGAATACTTACGTTCATGGGCTGAAACCTACAAGAACGACCTAACAAACAACATTATGCCTTTCTGGTTGAACCATGGTTGGGACAAGGAGAATGGCGGTATATACACCTGCTTGGATCGTGATGGATCATTGATGGACACGACCAAGTCGGTATGGTTTCAAGGACGATGGGCCTTCATCTGCGCTTTTGCATACAATAATGTAGAGAAGAATCAGGAATGGCTTGAGGCATCAAAGTCTACCATTGACTTCATTGAGAAGCATTGCTTTGACGAGAATGGACACATGTATTTTGAGGTAACAGCAGAGGGTAAACCACTGCGTAAGCGTCGCTATGTTTTCTCAGAGACTTTCGCTGCAATAGCTTTTGCCGAATATTCTTTGGCTACAGGTGACAAGCATTATGCAGAAAGAGCATTGCAGGTATTCCACGATGCACAGCGTTTCCTCTCTACTCCGGGTTTTCTTCCAGCTAAATATGAAGCAGGTGTAGAGATGCAGAGCCACTCTATCATTATGATTCTTATCAACGTTGGTTCACGTCTGCGTGCAGTAATTGACGACCCTACACTGACCCAACAGATTGACGAGTCTATCTCATTACTCCGTCGCTACTTCATGCACCCAGAGTTCAAGGCATTGCTTGAAACAGTCGGCCCAAAGGGAGAATTCATTGATACCAATGCAACACGTACTATCAACCCTGGTCATTGTATTGAAACTGCATGGTTTATCATGGAGGAAGCTAAGTTGCGCAACTGGGATAAAGACTTACTCGACACCGCCCTCACCATCTTCGATTGGTCATGGGACTGGGGATGGGACAAGCAATATGGTGGTATCATCAACTTCAGAGACTGTCGTAACCTCCCACCACAGGACTACTCACAGGATATGAAGTTCTGGTGGCCACAGTGCGAGACAATCATTGCCTCTCTCTATGCCTACCTTGGAACTGGCGACGAGGAATATCTCTATCGACATCAGCGTATTAGCGAGTGGACATACGCCCACTTCCCTGATCAAGACTATCCTGAGTGGTATGGTTACCTACATCGTGACGGAACCGTTGCACAGCCTGCAAAGGGTAATATCTTCAAGGGTCCATTCCACGTTCCACGTATGATGATTAAGGGCTACATGCTCTGTCAGGAGATATTGAAGACTATGGAATAGTCTGAGATACCAAAGGATAAAATAAAAACTCCCATAACATTACCAGCAATGGTTTGTTATGGGAGTTTTTTATAATACTTATTATGACCTTTTTAGTCCATTTTCTACTGACATATTAACGCTCCGCACACATCGTGCGGATGCTTAGCACCATGTGTGCTAACGGTTAACACCAATAGTGCGAAGTACTTAACACCTAACAATAGGCTATTAAAATGAGTATTGTTTGTGGTTAGAGAAGAGTTATACTACCCTAAAATGGAAAGCCTTAGATAGTATTAAGAATACCCTCACAACCGTCTTCTATTAAATCAAGAGCTAAGTTAAAATCGTCAGCATCACCATAATAAGGATCAGGAACACAAGTAGCAGAAGGATGTTGAGTAAAGAAATCTGCCATTCGTACAACCTTTTCTCGTGCTGCTTCATTAGGTGCTTGAGACGTAATGTTTCGATAATTATCCTCGTCCATTACGACAATCTTATCGAATAACTCAAAATCTCTACGCTCATCGAATTGACGAGCACGATGATCAACGCTATATCCACGCAGTCTACCATGTTCACGCATGCGCTTATCAGGTAACTGTCCAACGTGCCAATTACCAATTCCTGCTGAATCAATCATATATCGGTCTGCACAGCCTCGCTCCTCAACAAGATGTTGCATCACAGCATGCGCAGCCGGAGAGCGACAAATATTACCTAAGCAAATAAAAAGAATATTTATTTTATTACTGTCGTTCAATTGGTTATCCATATATGTTTCTTTTTTAGTTTACATTACAGTTTACTTATTCTATACCAAAATCTTATTCCAAGATTCTCATACTACAAAGATATTAAATATGGTGTTTTATCTATTATTCAATTATCTTTTTGATCGTAAATACTATCAAGCATTGCTGCCATATACTGACAAATTTCTTTTTCAGAATGAGATTTTGGACAGCAATCTTTATACCATACAGAAGCTTGTATTCGAGAAACGATTTCATCCCAATAAGAATCCATTGATAACGATGATTGAGAAATGGCAAATTCATTGCATAGTAACTTCCTATTACGGTTATTGATACATACAAATAAGTCAGGGCGTTTCATTGCAAGAAGGCGTGAAGCAAGTGCTACAGGTTCTTTATACTCTTTCTTCCATATAGAACAATACTTCTTATACTGTTCAACTGTAACCTCACCTTCTAAGGGTATAGCATCAATAGCCTCAACAAGTTTTGTATTGTTATCAATGATAGCCTTCTTAAATATACCATTGCCAAAACAAGTACCAAAGAATCCCCAGTCTACATCTTCCATACCAGGTAGATCACGTTGAATGCCCGCAACACATTTCCTTTCGTTATCAGGGAAATCCTTAAACGAACTATACTTGTTAAATAACTCATGCGCTTTCTTCAGAATTTGACATCGAACTTCTACGCTATCTTTATCTTTCATCACCCTCTTAACATAGTCTTTCCAACTAAGTGTATCTATGATTGCACCATACTTGGTAAGAGGAAACTTGTATTTGTCATAAAGATGCTCTTTCTTCTGTTTCTCAAATTTTGCTTTATACTTAGAAATGTCTGTATCTCTAAGTCGAGATGATTGTTCCCAAACATTGTTGATATAGTCAGTACATTGCTTATAAAAGTCATTTTGTTTGTCTTCGCTGTTTATAAGAACGCATGCTTCCATGTTTAATCCAAATCCTCCCCCTGTGAAATTTGAACTACCAATTATTAAACTCCAATCAGAAGAACTATTGTAAAAGAAGTAAAATTTAGGATGGAAAGTATGTGGTGAACGTAATTCAAGGAAACGAACATTCTCATTAGACTTGAACCTCTTTATAAATTTTGGAGTTGTACTTGTGAAATTCAATCCGACAATCATCTTTTCTATCTTATTTTCATTCTGACATAGTACATCATACATGGAGCATTGGTCAGTTGCCCATGCTACAGCTATACATACATGCTTAAATGAACAAATTAGTTTATTGAAATGCGTATTCAATGATGTTTCATTGGTTATTAATTCCATAAGATTCAATTTTAAAGAATAGTTAAAAACTTATTTTCCCTCACTTACTCCAAACAATTCCTTTATCTCGTTTAGATGTTCTAAAGCTACTTCCCTACCCTGATCATAGGTTGCTTGCATCATTGCTGGGTCGTGTGAGAAATGCCCTATTGTTAGTTTTGCTTTAGGACGAAGCACTAAGGTATTAGGCTTCTTTTCTTCTGCACGAACGTAAGCTAACTGTTCATTATACATGATATGTCGTTGCTCCAAAGCTTTTACAACACGTGGATGACGATGTAACCACATACGCATAAGGGGCATCAGTGAGATTGGCTCTTTCACAAAACCCTCTGGCTGAGTAAGAACAACCAAATTACGCTCATAGCCTTGTTCCTGAAAGAAGCGGAGAGGAATGGAGTCTGCAATACCACCATCCAAAAGTTTCTTGCCTTCTACCGTCACAATACGAGCAGCAATAGGCATAGATGCAGAGGCACGAATATATTCTAAACAATTATTATCAACCTCCATCAGTCGCTTATACTCCGCTTTACCCGTTCCAACGTTTGTACATACAGCCCAAAACTCCATTGGATTCTCACGAAAAGTATCAACATCGAAGTAATCAATATGGCGAGGCATATAATGGTAAGCGTATTCACCACCATAGTAATCACCTGTTGTTAAGAGTGAACGCAAAGAAGCATAACGCCAGTCGTTTGCCAACTTCTTGTTGTATCTTATCGCCCGTCCTGCCTGCTTTGACTTCATATTACAACCAAAAGCCGCACCCGCAGAAACGCCAATAACGCCATCAGGCCATATGTTATTTTCCATCAGAACATCCATTACACCAGCAGAAAACAATCCACGCATGGCTCCTCCTTCTAATACAAATCCTTTCTTCATTATGTTTTATCCTTTAAATACTGCCTTTTTATAATGTTATATTCTGATAATTAGAGATATAAACAATGCTATTGTAGTAAAACAAAGGTTACAAAAAAGGTAACACCTTACTTTTGTTTTCTCTTTGCCAATGCAGCGATAGCATCAAAACTGTAAACGAGTGTGCCACTGGTAAAAGTCGTTGTTTCAATCTTGAATGAACGATACTTACGGAGACAATCAACAAAAACTTCTGGATTCTGAACAAAAGCGGAATCAGTCTGCTTACTGATACCCGGCTTATAACTGAATCGTCCAACCTCCTCTCCATACGCATAGACACGAACATAGTTGGTTGTATCATAACTGTTACCCGCAAACTGTTCGCCATCACCAAGAATCATACATGCTTCAACACCTACACGTCCAAGATAACGTACACGAATGTTCATACGATTAGAAGGCGTTATCTGCGACTTCTTGTTTGGAGCACTCTGCATATTGGCTACTGCAGAATCGTTGAAATAGGTCCATGAAGAAACATACGTCCCATCACCTGACGAATTACTATCAAGATCGACAGCCAACATAGTGTCGACCTGTGTTGTATCATAATGCCCTACTCCACGTGAAGAACAGCCTGAGCAAGACATAAAAGCTACTGCAAAGATAGCCACAAAGACTAAGGGCAGCAACTTCATTGAATGTTGTTTCATCTTTAAGAAGCTAAAGGGGTTAAGGGAGTTAGAAGGAGTTTAGACATTATTTCCTAACCCTTGCTTTGGAAGTCAAGGGAGTTTAGTGAAAGGTATCAACCCCAACAATGATAATTGTTAACTAAACTCCTTCTAACTCCCTTAACTCCTTTAACCCCAGAAGACTATTAATATTCTCCCCAAGCCTTGATATCAATGTCATCTAAGCTGACATTGCAGAAGGCTGAGATAAACGCACTTGCCAATCGGCTGTTTGTAATCAATGGTACATTGAGGTCGATTGCTGCACGACGAACCTTATAACCATTGGTCAACTCACGTGGAGTAAGGTCCTTTGGCATGTTCACAACCATGTCTATCTTCTTCTCGTGTAAGAGATCGAGTGCCTGTGGATGCTGTCCTTCATCCGAAGGCATATACACGCATGTATTCTCAATTCCATTCTCTGCGAGATACTTTGATGTACCGACTGTTGCATAAAGTTCATAACCATGCTGCTTCAACATCTTTGCAGCATCAAGCATTTCAGCCTTCTGCTTTGCTCCACCTGTCGACAACAAGACTGTCTTCTTTGGTATTCTAAGACCTACAGACAGCATAGACTTTAACAAAGCTGTAGAGGTATCATCACCCAAACAACCTACCTCACCTGTAGAACTCATATCAACACCCAATACTGGGTCGGCCTTCTGTAAGCGGTTGAAAGAGAACTGAGATGCCTTAATACCTACGTAATCAAGGTCGAAGAGGTTCTTGCTTGGCTTCTCAACAGGCGCACCGAGCATAATCTTAGTAGCCAAGTCGATGAAGTTGAGCTTCAACACCTTACTAACGAATGGGAATGAACGGCTCGCACGGAGATTACACTCAATAACGAGGATATCGTTATCACGTGCCATAAACTGGATGTTGAATGGTCCGTTGATGTGCAACTTCTTCGCAATCTGACGACTGATACGCTTAATACGGCGCATAGTTTCAACATAAAGTTTTTGAGGTGGGAACTGAATTGTAGCATCACCAGAGTGAACACCAGCAAACTCAATATGCTCAGAGATAGCGTATGCCAATATCTCACCATCCTGTGCAACAGCATCCATCTCAATCTCCTTTGCATGTTCAATGAACTTACTTACCACAACAGGGTGGTCTTCGCTGACGTTGGCAGCCAACTGAAGGAAGCGAGTGAGTTCATCTCTATTAGAACAGATATTCATAGCTGCACCAGAAAGTACGTAAGATGGACGTACAAGTACTGGGAAGCCAACACGGTCAACGAACTTATCAATATCGTCCATACTTGTCAATGCACTCCATTCTGGCTGATTGATACCATTCTCTGTGAGCATTGACGAGAACTTAGCACGGTCCTCAGCGTTATCAATATCCTTTGCTGATGTTCCAAGAATAGGCACATTCTCCTCATCAAGATACATAGCAAGGTTATTTGGAATCTGACCACCTGTTGATACAATCACACCATGTGGGTTCTCTGCATCAATGATATCCATAACACGTTCGAAGGTCAACTCATCGAAATAGAGGCGATCACACATGTCATAATCCGTTGACACTGTCTCTGGATTATAGTTAATCATGATAGAACGATAGCCCTGACGACGGATGGTATTCAATGCCTGAACACCACACCAGTCGAACTCTACAGAACTACCAATGCGGTAAGCACCTGAACCAAGTACGATAACTGAGTTACGATCATTAGGGAACGTAACATCTGAAGCTACACCAGCGTATGTAACATAGAGGTAATTGGTCTGTGCAGGATACTCGGCAGCCAATGTATCTATCTGCTTAACAACAGGAAGAATACCAAAACTCTTACGCAGACGACGAACGATTCTCATCGCTTCGTGCATCTTCTTGCACTCTTCCTCCAAACCAACACCACGTGCGATTTGGAAGTCTGTAAAGCCATAAACCTTTGCTGTACGCAGAAGTTCCTTATCAAGTGTGTTGATATTCTTAGTCTTCAGTTCCTCATCAATATCTATGATATGCTTGAGTTTATTAAGGAACCAACGGTCTATCTTCGTTAGTTCGTGAATTTGGTCAACCGTATAGCCCTTGTGCATCGCCTTAGAAATAAGGAACACACGCTTGTCGGTAGGTTCACGCAATGCTGCATCGAGGTCGTCTATCTGCAATTCTTTGTTCTCAACAAAGCCATGCATGCCCTGTCCAATCATACGAAGTCCCTTCTGAATGGCTTCCTCAAAGTTACGACCAATAGCCATTACCTCACCGACAGACTTCATACTTGAACCTAACTCCTTATCCACACCACGGAACTTACTAAGGTCCCAACGTGGAATCTTGCAAACTACATAGTCAAGTGCTGGCTCAAAGAAAGCTGAAGTAGTCTTTGTAACAGAGTTCTTCAACTCAAAGAGTCCATATCCCATACCCAACTTAGCAGCAACGAAAGCAAGAGGATAACCAGTTGCCTTGCTGGCAAGAGCTGAAGAACGTGACAAACGAGCATTTACCTCAATAACTCGATAGTCCTCACTCTCTGGGTCAAAAGCATACTGAACATTACATTCACCAACAATACCAATGTGACGTACAATCTTGATAGACAGTGCACGGAGCTTATGATACTCGCTGTTAGAAAGGGTCTGAGATGGTGCAATAACGATAGACTCACCTGTGTGAATACCAAGCGGATCGAAGTTCTCCATGTTACAAACTGTGATACAGTTGTCATAACGGTCACGAACAACCTCGTACTCTATCTCTTTCCAACCCTTCAAACTCTTCTCTACCAAAACCTGAGGAGAGAACGAGAAAGCCTTCTCACAGAGTGTATTCAGTTCTTCCTCATTATCAGCAAATCCACTACCAAGGCCACCTAATGCGTATGCAGCACGTACAATAACAGGATAACCGAGGTTCTTTGCAGCCACACGTGCCTGCTGAATATCCTCACATGCCTCACTCTTGATTGTCCTTACATCAATCTCATCGAGTCGTTCAACAAAGAGTTCACGGTCTTCAGTATCCATTATTGCCTTAACCGGGGTACCTAAAACCTTTACATTATACTTCTTCAGAACACCTGTCTTATCCAACTCAACACCACAGTTTAGTGCTGTCTGACCACCAAAAGACAGGAGGATTCCATCAGGACGTTCCTTCTCTATAACACGCTCAACAAAGTAAGGTTGAACTGGAAGGAAATAAATCTGGTCTGCTACACCCTCAGATGTCTGTACTGTTGCGATGTTTGGGTTAATCAAAACCGTAGAAACACCCTCCTCGCGTAATGCCTTCAACGCCTGTGAACCAGAGTAATCAAACTCTCCTGCCTCACCAATCTTCAATGCGCCTGAACCAAGTATCAGGACTTTCTTTATTGACTCGTCTTTCATTATTTCAGTGTTTCTACAAATTTATCAAACATAAAGTAAGTATCAACCGGACCAGAGCAAGCCTCTGGGTGGAACTGTGAGGTAAACCAAGGGTTCTCCTTATGGCGAATACCCTCATTACTACCGTCATTCATGTTAACGAAGAGTTCCTGCCAATCCTTGTCTAATGTTGAAGCATCAACCGCATAACCGTGATTCTGTGAGGTTATATAACACTTATCAGTACCTACCATACGAACAGGTTGATTATGTCCACGATGACCGTATTTCAACTTATAAATCTTTGCTCCTGCAGCCTTTGAAAGCAACTGATTACCCATACAGATTCCACAGATAGGTTTCTTACTCATACTCATCTGCTTACGAATAACCTCAACAGCATCATTACACATATCAGGGTCGCCAGGACCATTACCGAGGAAAAGGCCATCATAATCCATACCAGTATAATCATAGTTCCAAGGTACACGGATAACCTCAACTCCTCTGGTAATCAATGAACGGATAATATTGGCTTTCACACCGCAGTCAACAAGGACAACCTTCTTACCAGCGCCCTCGTTGTAGTGGATAATCTCTTTTGTTGAAACGCGATCAACAAAGTTTACTCCCTCGTAATCAGCCTCTGGGATATTATTAGGTTCATCATCAAAGAGAATCTTACCCATCATCACACCGTGCTCACGTAGAACCTTAGTAAGTTCACGTGTATCAATACCAGTAATACCTGGTACGTGTTCACGCTTCAGCCAGTCAGCCAAACTCTCCACAGCATTCCAATGTGAATGCTCCTCTGTATAGTCAGACACTATCAAGGCTGAGACATAGATTTTATCACTCTCCATGAAGGTTGGGATACCACTTTCCTCAATAGTAAAAGGTGGTACACCATAGTTACCTACCAATGGGAAGGTCATTGTTAGTAGCTGACCCGCATATGAAGGGTCAGTCAAGCTCTCTGGATAGCCCATCATCGCAGTGTTGAAGACCACCTCACCAGCTACTGGGGCATCGTATCCAAACGACTTTCCATGGAATTTTGTTCCGTCACTTAAGACTAAAGTTACGTTCCTCATTGCTTATAGTATTGTTGGATTGAAAATTCTTTTCATGAAAAGAAATATTTTTTATCGTGAAAAGGAATCTTTCTTTTCATGAAAATAATTCTTTTTTATCATGATGATAATTTACAGACAAGCGGTTATTACGCCTTTCCTGTATTTAAATGTTCACGCTCGTAATAGCTTACGAAGGCCTCATTGACCAATCGCATACCACCTGGAGTGGGATAGTTTCCTGTAAAATACCAATCACCTGGATGATTAGGTATTGCATTATGTAATCCCTCCACACTCTGGAACACGAGTTCTACAGGTGTTGTCATACCTTCTGGGCGCAGCATTTCAACTATCTTCTTATTAATCTCATCTACCGTAAAAGGCTTATAAACTGCACGTACAGCATTTGAAATGGTCTCTCCCTTAGGCTTTGCCAATTCTTTCTTACAATTCTCATAGACCTCACGAAGTAAGTCTTCCATACCACGTTCGCGTATCAGTTCGATTACTGCACGGAAGACACAGAACTCTTCTGGATGTGGCATATCAATACCATAGTAGTCTGGGAATCGAATCTGTGGCGCACTGGATACGACAACAATCTTTTTAGGATGCAAGCGATCGAGAATACGAAGGATACTCTCCTTCAATGTTGTTCCACGAACGATAGAGTCATCAATAATGACAAGATTATCCTCATAAGGTTTAATACACTCGTATGTTACGTCATAAACATGAGATGCAAGGTCGTTACGCGAGTTTCCTTCTGTGATAAAGGTACGCAACTTAATATCCTTCCATGCCACTTTCTCAGAGCGTACATCTTGATGAATAATACGATAGACCTCCTCTGAAGAAGCATTAGAACCTAAAGCTGCGATCTGCTCAACCTTCTTCTTGTCAATCTGCTCCTTAAAGCCGTGAACAAGACCATAGAACGCAACCTCCGCAGTATTAGGGATATACGAGAGAACTGTATGCTCTGTATCATAGTCAACTGCTTTCAATACAGGCTCTGTCAACTGACGTCCCAATGTCTCACGCTCCTTATAAATATCACGATCTGAACCACGTGAGAAATAGATACGCTCAAAAGAACAAGCAGCATTCTGCTTAGGTTCAAGTATTTGCTGTAGTGAACATTCACCACGCTTATTAACAATCAGTGCCTGACCAGGTTTCAACTCTTGGATATCATCACACTCAAGGTCGAATGTAGTCTGCAGAACAGGACGTTCACTTGCCAAAACAACAATCTCATCATTCTTATAATAGAAAGCTGGGCGAATCGACCATGGGTCACGAATAGAGAACATCTCACCCGAACCAGTCAATCCACAGATAACGTAGCCACCATCAAAGTGCTGCATCGTTGTCTTGAGAACATTACTCATCTGTACGTTCTCTTCAATATAGTTGGTGATAGCACGCTTCTCCAAACCTAACTTTTGCGCATCCACAAAGTTACGTTCAACCTCACGATCAAGTCTGTGTCCCATCAATTCCAAAAGAATGTTCGTATCACTATAGATACGTGGACACTGTCCCTGTTCAGTCAAAATCTCAAAGACATCTCCAATATTAGTCATATTAAAGTTACCACACATACAGAGATTCTTTGCTTTCCAGTTGTTGCGACGCAAGAAAGGATGAACATAAGAAAGGCCACTCTTGCCGGTAGTAGAGTACCGAAGGTGGCCCATATAAAGGTCTCCCGCAAAGGGGAGATTAGTTTTAGCAAAAGAAACATCAGATAACTGCTCCTGTGAAAGGTTCTTATAATGCTTATGAACATTAGCAAAAATCTCAGCGACAGCATTCTTACCCTCTGCACGTTCACGGAACATATATTCATTACCTGGCTCAGAATCCAGTTTTACAGAAGCCATACCAGCTCCCTCTTGACCACGGTTATGCTGTTTCTCCATCATCAGATAGAGTTTGTTCAGTGCATACATCCAGGTGCCATACTTCTCCTGATAATACTCAAGCGGCTTCAGCAATCGAATCATTGCCACACCGCAGTCTTCATGAATGTTCTTTTCCATTGATAAGGTTTTCTGTCTTTCTTTTACTTTTAAAATCGTATATCTATTTTCATGTCTCCCTTAATAAAAAGGAAGATGAATATAAACTTCACTTTATTAGGAGTAACACAGCCTGCGCATTCGTTATATTCATTAAGAATAAATACACAGACTATGTCTTATAATGTCTGGCGTCAACCACTCACCTCCCCCTACTCTACTGTTACAGACTTAGCCAGATTTCTTGGCTGATCAACATCCTTGCCTTTACATACAGCAATATGATAAGCCAACAGCTGCAATGGAACCGTTGCTACTAATGGCTCAAGACATTCCATCATGTCTGGGAGTTCTATAACAGCATCTGCTATCTTAGAGATGGTTGTATCACCCTTTGAAACTAAGGCTATCACGCGTCCTTGGCGTGCCTTTATCTCTTGGATATTACTACGAACCTTCTCATACATTCCATTATGTGTTGCAATAGCTACGACAGGCATATCTGAATCTATCAAAGCTATTGGTCCATGTTTCATCTCTGCTGCTGGATAGCCTTCAGCATGTATATAGGATATCTCTTTCAACTTCAATGCTCCTTCCAGAGCTACCGGATAACTATATCCTCGACCCAGATATAGGAAGTTACGGGCGTAAGTAAACGTACGTGCTAAGTCTGCTATCTGCTCATTTGACTTTAACACCTCTTCTATAATAGAAGGCATTTCAGCCAACTCTTTTATCACTTTCTTGTAATCTTCTTCGCTGATAGTTCCCTTTGCATTGGCAAGTGCAAGCGCAAACATTGTCAACACTGTAACCTGTCCTGTAAAAGCCTTCGTTGATGCTACACCAATCTCAGGTCCTACATGAATGTAAGTTCCGGTGTCTGTTGCACGTGGAATACTTGAACCAATGGCATTACAAATACCATAAATAAAAGCACCCTTTGATTTTGCAAGTTCTACTGCAGCAAGTGTATCTGCTGTTTCACCACTCTGTGAGATGGCTATTACAACATCACCATCACCAACCACAGGATTGCCATAACGGAATTCACTTGCATATTCGACCTGAACAGGAATACGACAATACTCCTCTATGAGTTGTTTACCAATTAGTCCTGCATGCCAACTTGTACCACAAGCAACAATAATTATGCGCTTCGCATTCAACAACTTATCATGATGATCTATCAAAGCTCTCAATGTTACCTGAGTATGTTCTGGATGTACACGTCCACGCATACAATTCTTCAAACACTCTGGCTGTGCAAAAATCTCTTTGAGCATAAAGTGAGGGAAACCTCCTTTCTCTATCTCTCCAAGATTAATATCTACTGTACGCACCTCTGGTGACAGTTCTTCATTTAGAATATTAACAACCTTCAGTTCTTCTCCTAACTTCATAACGGCGATATTGCCATCATCCAAGTATACTACCTTATCCGTATACTCTACAATAGGACTGGCATCCGAGCCAAGGAAGAACTCTCCATCACCAATACCTACTACTAATGGACTCTGCTTACGTGCCGCAATAATAGTGTCTGGATTGCGCTTGTCAAGTATAGCTATAGCATATGCACCAATGACTTGATGAAGTGCTAACTGAACAGCTTCCAGTAAACTGAGGTTTTTCTTTGTCTGTATATAATCAATCAATTGTACCAATACTTCCGTATCAGTTTCTGACTGAAATGTCATTCCTTTTTCCATGAGATTATGCTTAATTTCAGCATAGTTCTCAATAATGCCATTATGAATAATAGCAAGATTCTTCGACTGTGAATAATGCGGATGTGCATTTAATGATGAAGGTTCACCATGTGTTGCCCAACGCGTATGAGCAATACCGATATTACCTGTTATGTCCTTATCTGAACAATACTCTTCCAGGTCAGCAACCTTTCCTTTTGTTTTATAAACATTCAGTTCCTTACCTTTATTTATCAATGCTACACCTGCACTGTCATATCCCCTATATTCAAGGCGCTGTAAGCCTTTAATTAAAATGGGATAAGCTTCACGCTTTGTTCCAATGTATCCTACAATTCCACACATAATCCTTATACAATCAGTTACCCCAAATTCAAAAAGAGAATACCTCTCACACCCTCTCTTTTTAGTAGTCCCCTAAGGTCTACCCAAGACATGGATATCAAAGATATTCTCATTCCTATTATATTTTATCCAAAGAAAGGCTATAGAGCCTCTAAGGACAGTATTTTACTTTCTCAATACGTTTACAAGCAACGATGCCACTGATGTCACAATACCAATGAAAGAGAACCAGAGGGTAGTAGAACTACCGATACCAGAGTTCTTAGCCTTTACACTGTTTGGTTGAACATAGAGGACATCATTCTGCTGAAGATAATAGTAAGGTGAGTTAAGCAAGTTTGCATCATTGAGATTCAAACGTACAACATGCTTCTGACCTGTTGGATCTTCACGAATCAACATAATGTTATCACGCTTTCCATAAACACCAAGGTCACCAGCTTGTGCAATTGCTTCCAAGACGCTCATCTTCTCTGTTGATACAGGAATAACACCTGGATGACCAACTTCACCAAGAACGGTTATATGATAACTGCTCATACGAACAGTCACAATAGGATTCTCAGTGCGTGCCAAATAAGGCTGAATCTTACTCTTGATAAGGTCTTCACACTCAGGCTTTGTCAAGCCACTTACATGAATCTTACCAATTACTGGGAAATTGATGAATCCAGAGTTGTCTACCAAGTAACCCTGCAAAGAGCCACCACCCGAAGCAACCTGCTTACCACTACCCAACTGATTACGCACCTGCAAATTGAAAGGAGCTGCAGCATCTGGGTCAGTAGTGTTTACAGTAATCGTCAATTCATCTTTTGGCATGATGCGTGCATCATACAAGCCACGTGAAGCAGCAAGGCTAATAGAATCAGCGTTTTCTAAGTAAGTAAAGCCCTTACTTGAGCCACATCCCGTCATGGTCATAATCATAGCCGTAACTATGAGGGAGAAAATAATTTTTTTCATTTGAACAAATAACGTGTAGTCAACTATCAACATTAATTTTAGCAAAATAAAAACGAACGAAAACAAAGGAACTTCTTTCCTTATTTCATCGATCGAAATATATTCTTTGCAAAAATACAACTATTTTCTGATAACCGCAAACTAATATCTGTTTTTCTTTTTAGATTCTTCAACACATCGTAACGAACGACTTATCTTATTAAGAAAACGTTGGAACATCTTTAGAATTATTCTGTCTTAATCTCTCATCTGGTGATAGGCGATAATGAAGTCTTATTTCTTAATTAATCGTACAATTACCGACCTTATCGTTTATATTTGGTTATATGATTCTTTTCCGACAATGCATAGCCCCCTCTCAACAAAAAAGAATAACACATTAAACCATGAACACCAATGGTGCTTACGCCCCGCACCTATGGTGTTCATGCTCCGCACCATATGTGCGCAGCATGAACATTATAACAGATGATGAAGAATTCAACTTGTAGATATCATTTAATGATATAAATTAAACCACTAACAATAAGCATATTATGCTATAAGTAGTTTGTTTAAAATATTGTTCTAAACAAACAGAATGGTTAATCCCTACTTGATATCAGCTACTACATATTCAGACCTTGTTCCGATACGGAACTTACCACCCCAAATACCGATTCCAGAAGACACATAATATTGAGTATTCCCTTTCTGTAAAGGTCCGAAAGCATCCTCATAGATAAGGTCTTCTATCCAGCTTACAGGCCACACCTGACCATAATGCGTGTGGCCAGAGAGTTGGAAGTCGATACCAGTTTGCTGTGCCTCTTCCAAATGATAAGGCTGATGGTCCATAAGAATCGTATAATAACCCTTTGGAGCAAACTTCATCAAATGCTGTAGACTGGCACGCTTTTTATTCGTCCTATCATCGCGTCCTACAATAAGAATTGAGTCACCACCTGCCAAAGGCACCACACTATGATTATCAATGAGCAGATGAATCCCTGCATCTTGATAGAACTTCTTTGCACGAGGTTCTCCACTTAGATATTCATGATTTCCCAGACAAGCATAAACAGGAGCCTTCAGACGACGAAATTCAGTTGCCATATCTTGGTCTATTAATGCACGAATACTACCATCAATAATATCTCCTGCTATAAGAATAGCCTCTGGTTGCTCTTCATTCACCTTATCAACCCACTTTCTAAACTCATCTGCACGATTATGATAACCTAAATGTAGGTCGGTCATCATTACCAAACGATGTTGCTGTTTCATCGGTTTTGCCGACTGCAAAGTTAAGGGTACACGCTCTTTATGCAAATAATTGAAATATCCATAAACGAATAATCCAATCATAATAACAACTACCGATACTGTACCTGCCCAACTATTATAAAGGAAGGAACGAGAAACAAGATGAAGTAATCTTCCCAAGTCGAGCACAAGGAAGAGTAACAACAGATACAGCCCGACAAACACAGCAGAATTGCCAACTTCATACAATGTAATAGCTATTGGCATTGGCTTATTATCCAAGCCTAAGATAAAATTGGTAAAGAAGCATACGATGCAAAGCAAAAATGCTCCAACGACAATCCATTTACCTACTACAGCAAGGGGCAGAATCTGCCATACATGCCAACTTACATATCCACAGCCCAGCAAAAGGACCAAAAGAAACACGATTATCCAACCATAACCCATCTTACAATCTTTTTTCTTAAATTATTACTAAATATCTACGTGCCCAGAGAATAGAGGCAAATCCTCTCATCCCAAGAAACGATAGGAAAGCTATCCATAAGGCATTATTTCCATGACTATTCCAAAACAAATAATAGACAACGAAGAATGTTATCATTGCCATAGCTGTTGAAAATAACATTCCCTTAGTAGCTGTCAAGCCGATAAAGACCCCATCTAACACAAAAGCCGCCATTCCTGCTATAGGAATAAGGTAAGCCCAAAAGAGATAAGGCTGTGCAGCTGTCACAACAGCCGTATCACTTGTGAGAAGACGAAGGAAACCTACGCCGCCAAAGACGTAAACCGCAGTAAACATCAATGCCATAATGACACCAAAACCAAAGAGTCGACGAACTGTTATGTGCAGTCCTTCTATATCTCCTGCACCATAATACTTACCACTAAGCGCCTCTCCAGCATACGCAAAACCATCCATCAGATAAGAGAAGAGCGTAAACAAGGTCATTAATAATGTATTCACAGCTAACATCATAGCCCCCTGCTTTCCTCCAGCTGACGTAAAGAAGAAGTTCACTGCCACCAAACAAAGCGTCCGCAAGAAGATATCTTTGTTTACACGGAAGAACTCACCCCATTTTCCTCTCATGATAAATACATGACGGAAGGTTGTCTGCAAGGCTACACAACGTTCTTTCCCAAAAGCCAATCCTCGCTCTTTTCCTGATGTTATCCGCTTGTATGCAGCATATAAAGAGACTACAAAGCCTGCCCACTGAGCCAAAGCTGTACCTGCTGCAACACCACTGATTCTCCAATCTAATACAAAAACGAAGAACAAAGAGGCAAGGATATTAACTACGTTCTGCAACACAGCCACCATCATTGGTGTACGCGTATCTTGCATTCCGATAAACCATCCAGTCAGTCCATAGAGTCCCAACATAGCTGGTGCACCCCATATAACGATCCTAAAGTAGGTAGCAACAAAGTGCCACGAAGCCTCTGGCGTATTCATCAACCGAAGCATCCCCCACTCTATACCACGCTGTGCCACGATAAAGAGGACTCCCATTCCCACTCCTATTGTCAGTGTGCGCACAAGAATATTCATACATTCCTGTTCGTCTTGTCGTCCATATGCTTGTGATGTCATGCCACTCGTTCCCATACGTAGGAATCCTAATAACCAATACATCACATTGAATATCATCGAACCGACTGCTATCGCACTAATATAAGCCTCATTACCAATATGCCCTACCACCGCCAAGTCAACAAGACCTAACAATGGAACAGTCACATTACTTATAATAGAGGGGATGGCAAGGCGTAAAATCTCCTTGTTCCAGTTATCCAACAACTGCATTTCGCTACTCCCTTATGTAATCCTTAGCAACAAGGTCGTAATACAAAGCTTCCAACTCTGCCAATGACAATCGCTCTATTGAATGCTCCAACACGCAAATCAACTCTGCCCGACGTGTATCATTCTCTATTCTATCAAAATTCATATCGTACGTTTATAAGCTATAGAACAAATACTATGCCGAAACAAAAGTAATTGAATTAATTGTGAAATCAAAAGATATTGGCTAATTTTGCGTGCATTAATGTAGAATTAAGATGTATGGGAAAGAAACAAGAATACAAATTAAAGAATGAAGAATACCTTAGAGAACTTAGTCAGAAGGAAGGTATCAAGAAACTTCCTAATGGTATTCTATACGAAGTAATAAAGGAAGGAAGCGGTGAAGGAAAAGTTACAGAACGTTCTATTGTCACCTGTCATTACCGTGGTAGTCTTATTAACGGCAATGTTTTCGATGATAGTTGGCAGAGAGGTATTCCAGAGGCATTCCGTGTAAACGAACTGATTACAGGATTTCAAACGGCACTCTGTGCGATGCATAAGGGTGACCATTGGCGTGTTCATATCCCCTATCAAGAGGGTTATGGAACAAAACGCGATGGTGATATCCCTGCTTTTTCTACATTGATTTTTGAGATAGAACTATTTTCGATAGGATAAGTAGTTGGGGCTTCCCTTTGTCTATAAAGGTATTAGAGATCAATATACATCCCAAAAGAGTGGCTATGCATTGATTGGCATAGCCACTCTTTTTCAATTAAGGAATAGGAAAAACTAAATTACACAATTTTTCATCATGCTGAAGACGTCACTTGGCATATTTTTTGTAACTTTGTAGTCTAAGAATTATAAAACAAAAGACACATAAGATGAATATAAAAGAGACTCCTGTCCTCCTGCTTACAGGTTATTTAGGCAGCGGTAAGACAACGTTAGTAAACAAGATTCTTGCCAACAAGAAAGGTATTAAGTTTGCCGTTATTGTCAACGACATCGGTGAAGTGAATATTGATGCTGACCTCATCGAGGCAGGTGGCGTTGTCGATCAGAAGGATGATTCGCTCGTTGCACTCCAAAATGGTTGTATTTGTTGCACGCTGAAGATGGACTTAGTGCAGCAGTTGAACGAAATTGTTTCACAGCAGAAGTTCGACTACATTGTTATCGAGGCAAGTGGTATCTGCGAGCCTGCCCCTATCGCACAGACTATCTGCGCATATCCACAAATGTATCCAGACCTTACTAAGAAAGGTAAGGCAGTACTTGATTCTATTGTGACCGTTGTTGATGCACGTCGTATGTGTGATGAGTTCTCTGCTGGAAACGACCTTTTGAAGAAAGACTTGCAAGAAGATGACATTGAGAACTTACTTATCCAGCAGATTGAGTTCTGCAATATTATCCTTCTTAATAAGGTGGATGATGTCAGCAAAGAGGAATTAGGACTGGTGAAGAAGATTATTCGTTCACTTCAACCAAAGGCTGAGATTATCGAGTGTAATTATGGAGATGTTGACTTAGACAAAATCCTCAATACAGGAGATTTCAACTTTGACAAGGTTGCTACCTCTGCTTCATGGATTGCAGAGATAGAAGGTCACGATGATGAGGAGGATGAACATGAACATCATCACGACCATGATGAGCATGAACACCACCACGATGAGCATGACGATCATCATCACGAGCATCACCATCACCACCACTGCCACCATCATCATGGTTTGGAGAATGAAGAAAGCGGTGAAGCTTTGGAATATAACATCCAGACCTTCGTTTACTATGCACGCCGTCCATTCGACATCAATTTCTTTGATGACTTCGTAGCACGTCAGTGGCCTAAGCAGATTATTCGTTGTAAAGGTCTCTGCTATTTCTCTAATGAGAAGGATATCTGTTATGTCTTTGAGCAGGCTGGTAAGCAGGTGAGCCTTCGCAATGCAGGTCAATGGTATGCTACTATGCCACCATTCCAGTTGCGCGAGTTCCTTGAGAATAATCCTAAACTTAAGAAAGATTGGGAGGAGCCATACGGTGACAGAATGCAGAAACTCGTATTTATTGGTCAAGACCTCGACAAAGAGGCTATCACCAAAGCATTGGATACCTGTCTGACTGATTTCTAATCAGTCATAGGGCCTTATCCGCTTCTTAGGAACTCTAACTATTTTACTGTCGAACAGATTGTTTGCATTTGTTGCAAAGGCGTAGCAAATAGCGTAAAGACAAACAAATAACAAAGCCCTTACTTATCTATAAGCAGATAAATAAGGGCTTTTTTATGTGTATTAATAATTATCTTGGCCTCCTATTAGTCATTAAAGCCTAAACTTTCTTTAGTCTTATGACTGATTGGGCAGGTATCAGATAAACCATTTTAGAGAGATATTACGTTTAATCCAAAGCTCTAAGTTTACAATATGAATTGCAATGAATACAGAGATTGGGGATTAATATAATATCACCTCATCGCCAATTCTCAGACCACGCTCGGCAATCTTTTCATTCTTCTTCACAAGACTCTTCAAACGAATACCATAACGTTGTGCAATATCATACAAACTCTCTGACTTACGTACATAATATGGACGCTTCTTAAACTCCTTCGGACCTTTCTTTTGTTTCTTCTTCAACCAGATATACTCTCCAGGAATCAGACGTTCATGCTTATCACGTTCATTGTACTTAGCCAACTTACCTACACTAATTTCTAATTCTTTACTTAACGACTTAAAAGAATCTCCCTGTCTTACAATAACATAATAGTTGTCATTGTATTTATTGATAGGATGTGCACCCAAAACCTGAACAGGATTTGGACGACCATTTTCTATGCCACGAACAACAGAATTCTCACCACTATGATGAGCCATAAAGCGGTCATAACTTTTCGCCTTATCATACTCGTAAAGCTTATAAAGCTCAATAAGATTAATGAGACTCTGTGCATAGACAGGATTAGTAGCATAACCTGCTCGCTTCAACCCATACGCCCAACCACGATAATCGGATCTATCCAAACTGAACAGACTTCTATAACGGGGACGGTCACGAAGAAACTTACAATGATCTTCGAAACTTTCTAACGCACTATCATACGCACGGAAACATTCTCCTTTTGCATCATCATCATGCGAAATCGTACGACCCAGCCAACCATGACATTTGATACCAAAGTGATTATTACCAAGAAGAACAAGTCTTCCACGCCCTGCCCCACTCTCGAGCAGACCTTGTGCCAACGTGATACTTGCAGGTACGCCATACTTCAGCATACCTTCAATAGCCATGTCTTTATACTGATCAATATAGGATTGATAAACTTGATTCCACCTTGCCTGTCCCGACGCTACGGTAGAAAACATATAGAGGAATGAGATAAAAAGGAAGATATATCGCTTCATAAAAAGTTCTTTTTAGATTATATAACTGCAAAAATACGGGTTTTATTATATAATACAAAGTGAATTATCTTAAATCTCACAAAGATTTCAAAACTTATACGTAACTTTGTATTCATGAAGACAATCATTGCACTTGGCTCAAATTCTAATCAGGAGGAGAATATTTTCAAAGCTCAGACACTGCTGAAACAACGTTTCGAGGGTGTCAAATTCTCTGATGCACAATGGACTGAACCGATTGGAATAAAGTCTGACAAATTCTTGAATTGTATAGGAACTTTTGATACAAAATTATCTCTCACCCAAGTAATACAATGCTTAAAAGAGATAGAACAAACTATGGGTGACTCTCACGAAAATCATCAAATAGGAAAAGTTCTGATTGATATTGACCTTGCACAATATGGCGAGAAGATTGTAAAAAAGATAATATGGCTGTAAGAAGAACAGGAAAATTAATCATAACGCTTCTGCTATGCCTTACAACTTCTATCCCTGCATTTGCACAAAAGAGCAAGGATGCTGAAGAATTAGGGAAAGCACTGGAATACTTTACTTCAGCAAAGTATCATGAAGCCCTGCTTATCTTTCAGCGATTGGATAAAGAATATAAGCTTAACGAACGTTTCAAAGCTTATATAGGTCTTTGCTATTACCATGATTGGGATTATGAAGCAGCAGTTAAATACTTAGAGGGTGTTATGCCTAAATTGGAAGTATTTGCGCCACATGAGCGGTCAGTCTACTATTATACTACTGCAGAAAGTAAGTTTAACTTAAAGCAATACAAGGAAGCAATCCCCTATTATGAGAAAACTCTAACCGTATGTTATGAACGGGAAAAAGGAGATGTCTATTATCGGTTAGGTCTATGCAATATGTTTCTTCAATCATGGAAACCTGCATATGACCAATATATGAATGCTGAAAAGATTTATAACCAGTATAAACAGGAAGAAAATGTGCTGGGACGACTTGCACAGATAAAACGTATGGCTACTGCTTGTTGGACAAATTATGAGGCTACATTACCAAAGGATTCTCTGTCGAAAATAACAGACAACACGACCAATAAAGATAATAAGACGACGCAATTAAAAAACATATCGACAATTATCAACTCATTGATTTCTACGATGTTATTACCATCTACAACGCCAGATAATGTAAAAGATATTATCAAAAAAGAAGAGAAAATAAAACTTGAAAAATAAGTACTAAATTTCTATTCTTTTCTTCGTTCGTTCAGTTTTTTTTCGTACATTTGCGACACGTACATATCAAAAATGGTAGAAAATCATGCCTTTTATCCACTTGACATACAAACCTAATAAAGATTGAGATTTTTATTTATTCATTTGATAATCCCAACGGCTTTTATGTAGAGGATAAGAAGGTAAGGTAAATCAGATATTACCATAATCTAATATATGGAGAAACACAACAAGGGCTGGCACCGAAGACATTAAGATCTCCGACGTCAGCCCTTAATATGAGTTATAAAAGATAACACTTATACCATTGCCTCTTTTATCTTCTCCACAATATATTTCACATCATCATCTGTTACTAATGGTCCACTTGGTAAACACATACCTACTTTGAAAAGACTTTCGCTCACACCATTTACGTATGCTGGACAATCCTTATAACATGGCTGCTTGTGCATTGGCTTCCAAAGAGGACGGCTCTCAATATTGGCTTTATCAAGGAAGACACGCATAGCCTCAACATTAGCATTTGGTTCACAATCAGTATGTGTATTATCTACTGAATGAATAACACCAGCCGCACCACCTACAGCTCCTTGTACTGTTGTCTTATATGCATTCTCCTGACCTTTCACCTTAACAGAAGGGTCAAGAACCATTGTATTCAGCCAGAAGTTAGAATCAAACTCTGATGAAGGGTTTGCATGGAAAGTAATACCATCTATCTTACTGAAAGCCTCTTCATATAAATGAGCAATATGACGGTGATGAGCAATATGCTCATCTAAAACTGTCATCTGACCACGACCGATACCAGCACAAACATTACTCATACGATAGTTGAAACCAATCTTCTCATGCTGATAGTATGGATAACCCTCACGAGCCTGTGTTGCATAGAACATCACATTATTACGAGCCTCTTCATTAGGACAAACAAGTGCACCACCACCTGATGTGGTAATCATCTTGTTTCCATTAAATGAAAGAACACCATACTCACCAAAGGTACCACATACCTGTCCTTCATATCTTGAACCTAAACCCTCTGCAGCATCCTCTACAACAGGGATGTCATATTTATCTGCTACTGCAAGAATTTCTTTTATCTTTGCAGGCATACCATAAAGATAAACTACGATGATTGCTTTTGGTTTCTTACCGGTCTTGGCAATTCTATCTTTAATAGCTTCCTCCAAAAGTGCAGGGTCAAGATTCCATGTTTCCTTCTCTGAGTCAACAAACACAGGAGTTGCACCAAGGTAAGTTACTGGATGTGAACTGGCACAAAAGGTAAAACTCTGACAGATGACCTCATCGCCTGCTTTAACTCCCAATACAACTAAAGCGAGGTGTACAGCAGAGGTACCTGAACAGAGTGCAACTATACGCTTATCCTCCAATTCTGGTAAAGACTCCTTCCAAAGATTATCAGGATTATCCTCATGTGCCATAATTGTCTGTGGATATTCCTCTTTTTCAAGGAAGTTTCTCCTTTCACCTGAAGGACTTACAGAGACTGAGAAACGTCTCAAGTCATCTTCAAAACCATTGACATTTGGTCCCAATGGCACCACCCAATTGGTATCAAACGCCTCTTGGATGTATTTCATCTCGTTACCACTCATGTGAGCGAGACAAAGTAAAACACGATTTCTTTCCATTTTACTAATTATATTTTTTCACCTGCATAGTCCATCTTTTTACCGAGAACTGTACAGACAATCATTTGAATATCTTTTATAAAGGAATAGTTCTTTAAATAATAGAGGTTTAACCTAACTTTATCAGGGAAAATAACCTCATCATTATATTGAGCAGGATTCTCAACAGAGGCTAAGAGTTCTTCCTCATTTCTATATTTCAAGCTGGCTGGACCTGTTATTCCAGGCTTTAACTTCAAAATATCTCTTTCTTCTCCTTGCAACTGATCTGCATAGCCAGGAACGTCTGGACGTGGACCGACAAAACTCATATCACCTTTGAGGACATTCCAGAGTTCTGGTAACTCATCCAACTTATAACGTCTAAGTTTCTCGCCAAGTGGTGTGATGCGGCACTGTTCAGTTGATGCAATAGAAGTTGCTTCTGAATCCCTACTTGCCACAGAAGCCTCAGCCTTGACTGTCATCGATCTGAACTTATATACAGTAAACAGTTTGCCATACTGCCCTACTCGCTTCTGACAAAACAAAATAGGACCAGGCATCTTCACCTTGATTAGAATTGCTACTACCAATAATACTGGACTAAGGAATAGCAAACCAAACAAAGATGCAAGTTTATCAAACAACCATTTTAAAAACATAACTTATAAATGAGTTAAAAACTACGAATAAAGCTAATGACACGAATTTCAGAATATGAAAACAGATTCATTAAAAACTACGAATGACGCTAATGACACGAATGATATAAATAGAAGACACTCTAATAGCAAAAATGAAACCAATAATATATACTACGAATAATACGGATAGAACTAATCTTTTGTATCATATATAACGTTCGTACATTATAGAACTTTCACCAAAATTAATAAGTATACCCAATGGGCATTTTGTTATCTTCAAATAGTTAATAATCTGTGAGCGATCAATATCTGTAAGTCCCTTCTCAGCTTTAAGTTCTACAATTATATTCTTGAAGCAAATAAAGTCACATTTGAACTTATGCTGTAACTCTACTCCCTTATAAAAGACATTGAATGTCTGCTCCCGTTGAAAAGGAATTCCTCGTAATTTAAATTCTATCTCAAGAGCATCACCATAAACTATCTCACGCATCCCACTACCCAACTCATTATGAACAGCCATTGCAGCTCCAATTATTTGGTACGCCTCATTTTTACACACCAATTCCTTCTCAACATTCATAATATGAAAAAGCTTAGCTATATTCGTGAAATTAAAGAGATCCGTTATCCTAAATGCACATTCGGGGAATTAGAGAAATTAGCAGTTCACAAAGAACATTAGAGAAATTAGCAGTCCATAAAGAACATTCGAAAAATTAGAGAAATTAGCAGTTTATTTTGTCTTTGGTTTATACTCTACATAGTAATCTCCATTAGGTAATGTTTCAACAATATGAATATCATTAGCAGTCTGGGAAGATTTCATAGAAGCAATATTATCCGGCGCAATTGTACCAAACACTCGGAGACCTAACAATGAAGATATATCAGTCGCACACAGATTCATCATTTTATTGATTCCACAACGTTGCCAACGGTAATCAGTCATATACCCACGAAAGGATTTCCCCCAAAAGAAACTACGCTGGAAAAAATATCCAACACATACTTTTTGCTGAGCATTTCCTTCTACAACAACAATATAAGCAAGAAAACTTTTATCCTTTGCTAACTTGTTTAATGACAGTTCATCGAAACCATGAGGTTTAAAGAAATCAAAGGCTGACGCAGGCTGTTCTGCAAACATCTTTGCCAACAAAGAAAGATTATCCTTACCAAGGCTCTCTATCCTATAGGAAAGTGCATTACCATCCTCTTCTGTTGTCTTCGTGAAATGAGTAAGAATATTCTGAACTTGCCCCATTTTACCATCATACCTTAATCCAAAAAGGAAAGAATTTATGATGCCGATGACATCCCAAATCCAAGGTAATTTGTCACGTAAGATATGTGCTATTTTATAAAGCATCGTAAAACTCTTTTAATGCCTTCCAAATATCCTTCTGTTCATACCTCTCACGTATCATTGGACGAGCATTATGTCCCATACGTTTAGCCTCTTCAGGATGCTCAATAAACCATTTCATAGTATTAAACAAAGCCTGCTGCATAACCTCAGACCCTTCTTTAAGAGGAGCTGCAATAATTTTACCATTCAGTCCATCTTTAATGATTTCATTGCAACCATTGATATTCGTTACAATACAAGGCAACCCCATAGCACCAGCTTGCATTGGCACATTAGGAAATCCTTCACGGTAACTTGGGAAAACAAGTGCATCAGCTTGAGCTAAGAAAGGACGAACATCACTTTGCCAGCCAACAAACTTAACCTTCTCAGAAGTTGTCAAGAACTCTTTATCAGAAGCAGAAACGGCATCCTCCTCCTCAAATGTTCCAACCAATATTAACCGACAATTCAGTTGTCGCATACATTCCGTAAGCTCATGTATTCCTTTATCTTTAACCATTCTTCCAATAAAGACAAAGGTAAATCTATCTGATTTATCATTGGTATTATCAACAGGGGTAAAGAACTCGGTATCAATACCGTTAATATTTCCATTCCAAATCACACGCAACGGCTTCTTAGTAATGCAATCCTCTTGCAAAGCATGTAATACCCCTTGTCCTTCTGGAATAACATTTGTAGCAAAAAGACATGACAAGCGCTCCATCGTCTTAAGAATTGTTCTTAAAAAGCCATGAGCTCCCTGATAACGTAAGCCAGTAACAGTATAAACTCTATGCGGAACGCATGCAAAGAATGCAGCTATCATTGCCAAAAGACTTCCCTTAGGAGTATTAGCATGTACACACCATGGCTTCTCCTTACGGAACAGACGATACAAGAACCATAAACCCTTGATATCTTTCACTAAACTTATAGGACGTTCTAACGGAGCATCCACAACACGAATTCCCTCTCGTTCACTAACCTCCTTCAGAACATCTGTATCTTTCGCAACACCAATAATTTCGAAGTATTGGTTCAAAAACTTCAGCTGCCCTTTTAGCAAACTATTTAAAGATATGTCCGCAGTTGTAACGCGAATTAATTTCTTTCTTTGAATATCTTTCAACTTATAGAAACCTATTTATCAAGACGAAAACTTGATGATATTAATTTAAGATATTTTTATACACATCAGCATAACCACTTACTGTATTGCTAATATCAAATTCCAAAGCTCTATTATAACAGCGTTCTGCAATCTCGTTATAATAAGCTTCATCACTTGCTAATCGGTTGATTTCTTCAGCCAATGCCTTTGCATCCTCATGTGGAAAAAGAATACCATATCCCTTAGTTACTTCTTTCAAACCATTAACATCAGAGGCTATAAAAGGCTTATGTGCACTCATTCCCTCTACATTACTAAGGCTTAATCCTTCCCAATGAGAAGACATCACGATAATATCTGCTGCTCTCAGGACATTTGGAATATCAGTACGTAAGCCTAAAAATCTAACTCGGTCACTTACACCTAAAGATAGAGCTAACTGTTTTACTTCTTCCATCCGTTCACCTATACCAGCAAACCAGACCTCATATTTTTCTTTATCTAATAAGGTTAAAGCCCTAATAATAGTATCTTGGTTCTTTTGTTTACGAAATCCAGCCACCATCAAGATAGACTTACGACTTTCTTTTAAATCTAATAATTCTTTACATGGTTCAGCTTCTGATATTGTATTGACATCTATTCCATTATTTATTGTGGTAATTGACTTGTACTTATCTGATGATTTGACAAGCCATTCTCCCCCCATATATTCTCTTAGTTTGTCTTCTGCTATCTTGCTGATACATATTACATGATCATACCTGCCATACATCCAACTTTCTATCGGGCGATACCATTTCCAATTTCGTTTCCGATTAGAAGTATTATGTTCCGTAGAAACAAGATTAGTGTAACTAAACAAACTGGCGATTGCAACAAATAGCTGTGGTGAAGAATTATGCGTATGAACAATGTCATAATTCCTCATTATCTTTATTAGCTTTAATATATAGAGCGGATTATAAACCCCATGTCCTAACGCATATATCTTTGTCTGTGGACTCTCTTTCTTCAATCTATGGGTCAATGGTGTCTCTTTTCCATTAAAGATACATAAATCCACAGTATTCCCCAAAGACTGCAACCTTGGTATCAAATTAACAACCAACGTTTCAGCCCCACCCATATCCAAAGATGTTATGACTTGTAATATTCTCATTATCAGCTGCGTTTATTCTACAATAATAATCCTGTTTTAATCATATTCCAAATAAGAATACCACAATAAGTTTAAAAACTATTTGCTGTCACTTTTAACATTTCATCATAAACAAATGATATCTACCAGATTATACTCTCTATTCAAATGACAAGAATGACAGCAAAACTGAATTACGTTTCAGATTCAAGGCTGTTCACCAACCTGTTCTAATAACCGTTGAATAACTATCTCTGGAGCAATCCACTTTTCGTAATACCTTCTTGCTCCATCTTCTAACCTCTTACGATACTGAGCATCAGAATTAATCTTTACTACAGCATCATAAATTTCTTCTAGCGAATTGACAATATGAATATTTTTGCCATGTGTTAGTCCTTCTCCAGGCATTTCACGAAGAAGAGGAGATGAAATTATGGCTTTCCCCATACAAAGATACTCACCCAACTTCCATCCATGACATCCACAAACAGAAGGTGTGTTAAAAACTAGAATGCTCTCCTTTGTCTTCGTTATATAATCGTCCATAGATAAACGTTTATCATAAATAAAATCCTTATATAATTTTTCGTATTCAGGATAATCTGGCATCTCTGATAAGACAGCAGGATTATCTCTAAGGTAATATAATCCTCCCTCTATTTCTATTCCTGCTCGTTGACAAGACTTTAAGAACTCTCCTCTATATAAATTTGTACATTCTTTAGCAAATTGATTATACCACAATGTAGACGCATGAAATATATAATTAGGCTTTACTTCTACATCCTTCTCATAGAATTCCATTGAGCGGCGACGCTCATAAATGTAAAAGTAATCACGCATAAATCCTTTCAGAGACTGGAAAGAGGAAGATTTCCCACGTAAGAAATTCTTCAATCCAAAAGTTAATAATCCAATAAGAGAACGATTTTTTACAGCAAAGTTAGGACCAGGGATAAAAAGTTTGTCATACTTTTCCAAATCCCCAAACTTAACATTAACTTTAGAATAGATATCACACCAATCATATTTATCTTTTTCTATTTCAGCAACGTCCTTAATATCAAAATAAACTTTCGTTATTTTACCATTTTCATTATCAAACACTACCTCCATTCCACAACCATATTGACTTGCATTTGTAATCTTTAAATCTTCAAATGGTTTAACGGAATATATTATTTTGTCTTTACCAAAAAACTTATATAAACCTAATCTATAAAAAGAGGTATATCTATATTCTGTTCTTGGATCAATATAAACCTTCATCTAAGTGATCTTTAAAATTATTTGTTTATCAAATTATAGATGGATATCATACTACCCAACCAACATTCTCGATATTATTACCAAGGAGATGTATTAAACTCCTACTTCCATTATAATAACTATTTTCTACTTTCCACTAAAGAACGAATCTTTAGTGTAAAGTAATAGAGAGGCTTACTATGGTAGTACAAACTTGCAAGTAATTTAAGTTTCATAGGACGAGTATCCTTTTCTAACGGAACATTTTTATATAAAGATTTTGCCTTATAGTTAAGGAAAATATCCTTTAAAGGATGCTTACAATTTCTCATCCATGGACGGTTAGCAACACCTGCTGTAAAATGAATAAATATAGGATGCTTTTTTCCATCCTCCATTTCTTCTTCAGAATAGAATGGTTGCTGCTTAAAGCTATGATATGGAAAAACAAAGAAATTAGTTACCATATTATAATTTACAGGTAATATCATTTTACGTATGCACACAGCATTAATCAATCCTTGGTCGTGATGAAAAACATTGCCATTATGTGCTATAAGATAATCTAATATTTTTGCTTCAATACCTTCCTCCCTCCATTGTTTAAGATTAAGCAACAAAAAACCAGAATTTACATATGCTTCATTAGATTCTAAGTCAATAGCTTTTTTTGCATAAAGCGCAACATCATCTAAGACTCCTGCAATCTGATTATTTTCTAAATTAGAACTCCAAATTGTTTTTAAACTTCCTAATACTATAGCATCTACGTCCATATAGATAACTCTATCAATACTTTCATCCAAAAGAGATGAAAGAAAAAGTCGAGAATAGGCAGAAATAGCGATTGTACTAGGAACTTTAATTTTTAATCTTCCTGCAATATCACTAACATCATATACTACAAGGTTTCCCTTATCAGAAGGAATATGCTTTTCAATCAACTTTATACTCTCTTCATCTATATTATTAGACAAAAGATGAACTGTTATACAACTTGCCCACTGATTATTTTCAAAGAGCGAAACAAGTAATATTGAAACTAATTTGGCATAATTAGAGTCAGAAGATATTGCTATATGAAGATTGTCTGATATCATATTTATTACTTATATAGTTCTTTTATCATTAAGATGCATTAAATATCCTATTGGCGCTAAGAAATACCACCTTCTACTAATTTTAGGTATATCTACTTCATTTTGTGATACACCTGTCCTATTTTTAGTTGTTAAACAAAAACGAAAACGCCAATAATTTATCGCATTTCTTAATTTATCCTTAAAAGGGATTGGATAATATACCAATTCAGAGTATGTTAGCATGCTACCTATAGGGCTATTCATTCGTAGGCGCGTTATAGATGATGTTATACCATTTTGCTGATAATCTGCAATATAAATAATCCGATTTAAAAATCTCATTTTATATTTGCGTGCCATTCGAAACCATACAAGCACCTCTGGGCAAAACTTCTCTCCTTTAATCTCGGGAAAAGGAAACAGGCGTAACACATCTGTCCTAAAAACTTCTTTAAGGTCACCAGTAACTTTATAAATAGGTGATAAATCCCATGCATGACAATCTATATAATCTTTAGGTAAACCACTACCTATAATCTTACCATTCAGATCCGCATCAATACCACAAATACCAAGAAAAGTGTCATCATACTTTATCTTGCTCCACTCCTCATGAGCAATTTGTAAAGAATCTTTTGGTAAGAAATCATCACTATCTGCTATAAAAAATAATTCACCTTCAGCATATTTTACACCTAAATTAATTGCCGTATGCTTTCCACCATTTTCTTTCTTAAAATAACGAATAGGAAACCCATCCTGCATATTGCCATGACCTAAAATAAGGGAAGATACAATATCCTGTGTACCATCAGTACTACCATCATCTACAATTATCCACTCAAAGTCTTTATATCTCTGCATAACAAGACTTTCATAAAGTCTGTTTAATAGATGCCCTCTATTATACGTAGGTGTAAAAACAGTTATCATAGATTATAAAGTTTATCATTATCATATTTATGATCATACTCATACATCTCTTCTATGAAGTCTCCTTGTCTGATTCCAGGAGTTAGGAATGTTTTGTAAGGATATATTAATACCCCCCAAGCTAACAGAATACGATAAAAAAGAACAAAACACATTATACTTACAAAAGCCTTCAACTGTATAGCAGATTTAGGCCTACAAAGCCTTTCTAACACAACTATAATTCCTAATAAACAATACCATGAGATACGACCTCCGTCTGAGGATTTACAGAAGAAAAGCAGTAAGCCACAAAACATTAAATATACATTAGTCATAGTCAACGAAAGTTCATCGTCATCAATTCTCATATAATTTATCAATAAGATAAAGAGAAATAGCATTGCTTCTATAACATACTCTATTCTAAAACCAATTTCGGCCGTGTTTGCATATCCAGCAATTCGTGCATTACTTACGACATCTCCAGATATAGAAAAAACAAATCTAGTTACACCACTAATTCCTA
The DNA here is from genome assembly GCF_000517825.1 of Prevotella sp. ICM33. Classification (NCBI taxonomy): domain Bacteria; kingdom Pseudomonadati; phylum Bacteroidota; class Bacteroidia; order Bacteroidales; family Prevotellaceae; genus Prevotella; species Prevotella sp. ICM33. The sequence continues at coordinate 44,853 of NZ_JACD01000105.1, read as the reverse complement.
TAAGCAATAAAACCAACATAAATAGCACAATATATTTCTTTTCAAATTTACGTCTTGGTATAAAATATAAAAGAATCATGTATGCTGCTGAGTTATGTATAAGAGTTGCAAGTATCACAAATAAAAAATACTTCTTAAAATTTCTTTGTGCCACATAAGGGATAGACAACCATATTACTCCTGCTGCTAATACCTGACGAAGATAAGTGAAAGTAAAGAAAAACATTAAGCCCTCAAATACAAGAAAAGCAAAAAATGGATTTTTAGTATATCTATAAAAATTAATAGCATATATCGTATATAAAAATAGAGTATAAACTAAAATAAAAATATAACGATTAGGAGTAAAAAAAGCAATACAATCGTTTATTAAACCATAAACTGGCTCTTTCCCAAAGAAACTAAGAAATTGCTCATTAATAAATATACCCTTTGTAATATTTTCATGCATAATCTCAAATACTTCACAATAGATATATCTATCATATCCTCCTAACATATCTGACAAGCCAACAAACAAGCCTATACATAGGCAAAATGTAAAGAAAAAAGGTTTAGAAACTTTTGTATTGCCAGTATTTAGCCATGCAAGAATAGCTGTTATAACGAATAATATAATATAATATGCCATTACAAATATTTATATAGTTTATTTACTTCATTTGAATTATCTACAATATGTGTCTCAAGATACTTTTGATAAGATTCACGTAAACTAGAATCATTTATCAGCCCAGCAATCGCATTAGCAACAGCCTCCCCATTCATTTCACATATCGTTCCATTCTTTCCATTTTCAAATTGATCACCAACAGTAGAGAAGTTTGTAACAACAATAGGTTTACATAATATCTTTGCCTCATCCAAAGATATAGATTTACCTTCAAACCGAGAAGGCTGAACATAAATATCTGATAATTTTATGTACGGATAAGGATTACTATGGATACCAAGAAATATCATATCTTCATCTAATCCCTTCTCTTTTATAGACTTAAATAAATCTTGTTCCAAAACCTTACCCACAAATAACCATTTAAATTTTATATGTTGTTTCTTTAACATCTCTGCTGCTTCAATTGCAAAATCCCCACCCTTTCGTCGACAGAAGTGAGCAACAGTACAAAATATATTATTCCCATCATTCTTATATTTTTGCAACATTACTCGTAAGTCATCCGTATAATCTTCCGCTTGTGCTTGAATCATACTTGGAGAAGATATATTCTCCATTATTGATATTTTACCCGCACAATTGGGGAAATATTTTTTTAAGGCATCTGTACAGGTCTTAGAAATAGAAAAGATATTATCAACTTTGGGATAATACTTTTTATCAGCACTATAATAATAAGACCATTTCGAATAGTCATTATGGAAAAAGCTCACCTTGCGTGTTGCGCTTAGTTTATTAACCATGTAATACAGCAACTGTTGCCCACCATAGTCTACGACTAAGTCATAATGCACGTTTGAAATAACAGGCATCATCTTAGCAATCAATTCACCAGACAACGATTTAGATACACGCGAAAGTAAAAGTCGAATTAAAACACCTATAGAAAGCAGTAAGTATCCATGTAACAATAACCATTTTGCTGATGAAAATCCTCCCATAACATTTTCAACGACTGGGCTATATATCACATTTACATCTTTTGGAAGATATTTTGAGAAAACATCTCCTTCCTTAGAACACAGTAATAGAGAAGTATCATACTTATCTCTATCCCAAACGTTCAGCAGACTTACCATACTCTTAGAAACCCCTCCAGACTGTAAGGTTCCAATAATAAATAGAACTTTCTTTTTCATTTATTATTTATAATATGAGCAGGAACTCCTATTACGGTTGCTCCCTCTTCAAGAATATCTTTTGTAACAACAGCTCCAGCTCCAATTTTCACATTGTTTGCAATTTGTATTCCCCCAATAACAGAAGCCCCTACACCAAACTCAACATTATCTCCTATCACAGGTACCCCTGTATGGCTTTTACCGACACAATTACATCCATGAAAACGAGCATTTTTACCAATCTTTGCTTGATAGTTTACTACGACAAAACCTTTATGGTAAATTAATAATCCAGAATCACAAGAATTAAGCCCTATCTCTAAACCCAATTTAGCACCTAACCCTTCATATAAACGGTGATAATAAATATAGATAATATCATTAAAAATATTACATAACTTACCTGTCTTATGATAACTGTTATTATGATAGTACTCTGTGTACCTTAAAACCCTTATATACCTTGATATAGTTAAATTACCATGAAAAAGCCAACGTCTAAGCCATGAGAAATTACTATTTTCTCCATACAAGGTTAGCTCATTTAAAAGACATTCTTTTAAATCTTTTTTGGTACAAATCATTTTAGGAATCTTACTTTAGAGATTATTATATTCGTAAGAACATTAATAGCCAATGAACAAGCATACGAAATGCTAACTACCGATACAAATATTATCATAGGGCTTTTAAGATTATAAATTACACCATCAAAGAGATAAGCATAAATAAAAAAATGAATCAACCACATACCCATAGATTGCTTACCTATTTTCTCTAGTATTATCCATAAGTAGTTAGTCTTAGAGTTATTAATAGGAATCATAACAAAAAGACAAATAAAAAGAATCACATATAGAGAATGTCCAGCTGATGTATTAAAAAAACACCGGAATGCAAATAAAACTATCAAAGAAAGTACAACATAAAGAGTGTGTATTTTTCTATTAATGATAAAGTCTTTTAACTTTGTAAAGATATCATACTTGCATGCATAGGCTCCAAAAGAGAATGGGAATAAGAACTCTACGAAAACAATAGGGGTCGATAAAAGAGGATTAGAATTAATTACCGTACTACCATACAGATGCAACAAAACTGCCATAAGAAATGATAACACATATAGAATCGGCATAGCAAACTTCCAATTTATTTTATCTACCAAATAGAAAATTTTCTTATGCGATAATGATAAAAGAGAATAAGGGAGTAAAAACCATGCAGGTGGATCCCAGGAAGCATGTAACCCTGTAAATTCATAAAATATTTGTAAGAAAGATAAAACAAAAGTTTTATGACCAATTATAATTACCAATGGCACAAAGAAGATTAAAATTATCCAATAGTGAATATATAATTTAAATATTCTTAAGAAAAAATATTTATCATCACCTTTTCTATATAGATAAAATAATCCATAGCCGCCTACAACTAAGAAAAAATCTACAGGCCCCATTCCTCTACATATAAGAGATTCAAAGGGGATACCACCAATAGATATCAATGATTGTAATTTATTTGTTATCTCAGGACTTGCAAACAAGTGCCCCCACACCATAAACAATAGGGCTATACCTTTAATAAATTGAGTCTGCTGTTTTGTCATATTTACTTTGTTTTTTGCAGTGGTAACTGTGCTCTATTAAATAATTTTGAAATATTTAGTTTGTGAGCATAGTATCTCGCTCCAGCTCTTGTCAAATGCAAACCATCATGACTAATCAGTTTATGCTCTGGAGTAAAGATATTATATTGTCCAGAGCCATCTTTAATAACATCCATCATATTAATAAATCCATCACCAAAGATTACTTTCTCTTTTATATTACGATTTAATATATCATTTGTTATATTTATTTTTTGATTATAATAAGAATCATCAAACAGTCTTTTATTATAAATCAAGCATGGACTAGAAAAAAACCTTTTATCTCCAACACGAAAAAGTTTCTTTTTAGCCATTTGAGGGATAAATGAATCAAAAAGATTGAAATCTCCATGATTAGCTAAAAATATATAATTAGCCTTTCTAATTCTATCATATAAAATATTATCTAAGGCTTTATGATATGATAGATTAAGAGAATCTGCATAATTAGATTCCTTAAGAATATTATACCAATCACGCGCATAGCTATCCCCAACAACTAGCACATTCTTTTTACCGTTATTAGGAAAATCAATATCATACTTGTGAATCGTGTCATTATATACTAGTGTAGCCCAAGTTGCAGGTTTAGCGATATAAGTTTCTAACTCAGGAATGTCTCTGACAACTCCTTCATGTTTATAAAAATTAACGGATAAATATGATATAGGTAAGACTATAATACAACAAATAGATAAAACATATTTTGTTGCTTGGGAGTTTTTCTTTATTATTTTATCAACACCTTGCTCTATAAAATAATAAGAATATCCCCCTACCACTAATGAGGCCCCTATTACATATATATATTCCCATATATTTAACTGATCATTAAATATATTTCGATAAAATGCTATTATAACTTGATGCCATAAATATATGCTATAACTAGCCATCCCTAAAAAAGATAATATCTTAAAATTGGGAATAGTTATAAAGTTTATCTTAGCAGTAATAAGCCATACTAAAAGTGTTGTTGTAAATACTATTGCTAGCAATCTATACTGCTGAGCATTTAGATTTTCATTAAATGCTATTAACAAAATTATTACTAATAAACAACTCCAAACTTTCCAAGTAATTCCTTTTTGCTCAATAGCGGGAAGCAATACTAAAAGTCCACCAGCAATGAATTCAAAAAGACGAGACGGAAGCAAATAGAAATGGAATGCAGGAGTTAATATTGGTAATGAATATAAAACTAAAGATAGCAATCCTACTAAACTTAAGACCTTAAATATAAGTCCTTTCCAATCTTTAGATAAACGATGAACCACAATAAAAAATAAAGGGTATAGGATATAGAACTGTAAAACTAAACTTATATACCATGTATGCATCAATGGCTTATATTCATTAGATGCATCCCAGTAATCACCGGCTGTAATATATTGAACAAAATTATTCAAAAAAACACCTGATCCTAAAGCTGTTTCTGCAGTATTCTTATAATTAGTTGGAAGCATTGTAAAATAACCTAAAGCTAAAGATAAGATACTTATAATTATAACTAAAGGCCATATACGAACTAATCTATTCCTCAGGAATCTCCAATAAGAGAAATTTCCATTATTATATTGATTTACTATACTTTTTGTTGTGAAATATCCAGCAATAACTAAGAATATATCAACTCCTAAATATCCATATGAGAAAAGATTTGCATGGTAAAAAACAACACCTAAAATTGCAATTCCCTTCAACATATCTAACATATATAATCTTTCAGTCTGCTTCATCATTCATTTTTTGATTTAAATTAGTACTACTATTAATCTAAAACATAATATTTCTAACACATTTATTATTATGCTAATAGACTAATTAATGTGTAAAACAATATCCACAATTATAAATTTTATCCATAAATTTACATACTACTTTTCAAATTCTGACTTCGATGGATGTTTCTTCTGGTAGAAACTGATGATTTGGGGCTTTAAGATTTGATAATCCTCAAATGTACAATAAGTAGAATCGTTCAAACATAGAGATTTTATACTTGAATCGGTAATCATACGTTCAATCATAGAAATTGTATCAGGTTGGATTTGCATAACTTTCTTTTTACTTAATACTTCCATTGGATAGAACTTATTACTTACCAACTGCCAATACCGGAAAAGATAGTTATTTATAGACATTGGTTCACGGAAACGTGTACAGCTCTTCTCTAATGCGTCTTTTTCAACTCTCCAGACTTCATCATATACGGATTTAAGAAATGCTTTTTCATTGTGAGGGGTATAGAAATGCTGGAATTCTGTTCGTCTGAAAAAAAGTATCAGATAGGCCTGCAAACGATACTTCCATCCTAAATAACTTCCGTACCACCCTTTAGGATTAACTTTTGTCACCTCTCGTCTATTAAAGTGAGCATTAACAACCTGAGTATTACAATACTCCATCACGCTAATTCCCCAATCATCTGGAGAGATAAAACCGCGACCCCCAAAAATATACTCTAAAGTAGCATCACATGGTAAGCCGTTCTTAAAATAATATTCAGGAGTTATAGGGGCATTAATAAACATATCATCGTTGAATACAACAAAATGCTCACTTAACCCTGATATACGATGAAGATTATTTTCGATAGTGTTTGCCTGAAAAGTTGGCAGAAACTCATGTGGAATAAAATCCTTATGATCTACATAAGAAAGTTTAGGGTTATCCCAATTCAACCATTCAGGCTTTTGGTTATCCGCTACGAAATATACATGGTTTACCCAAGGGGCATATTCTTCCACAGCCCTAAACCAAAATTTTAGGATATCCCAATCTCTATATCTGACATCAGCATTCTGAAAAGGAGTACCTTTATATAGTGCTTTTTTCTTCTGCCATTCAATATCAGAACCATCAACCCAAAAAATCACAAAATCAATATTCATAAAACACTAAGTTTCTTTGTGAAAAAATTAACATATTTGCTTAAATCACTTCTATTAAGATATATTCTATAAATAATGACTTAAATCCTATCAAAATTTCTGTAAAACAATTGGGCCGTAGGATATTCTTCTCTCAGGACATTCAATCCATCAATCAAAAATCATTACTACTCAGCATCTTTCTTGAACAGATATTATATCCAATTCAAAATTTCATGTGACATGATAACAACAACAATTACTTAGCAGAAATTTGCTTTGATGAATCCTTACTCTACTACTAATAATAAGATTATATTAATATATTTTCTTCTTCGCTATCTTTTGGGAGTCTCATGATACACGTAATCTTGTTATTTCATAAAAGATATGTACTGGGTATTAACAAAACAATTTCTACTTATTAGAATTGACAATTGAATAAACATAAATAAATATTCCGATTTAATTGATGAGCAAATTATCCTTTTTTTGCAAGAATATTTTTCACTTCTTCAAGTGTATAATGCTTATCAAGATCTAAAAAATAATGACCATGATTAGTGACACGTTGATCTACTGGGGGAGGAGTCATATAATCACCAAACTCAGTAGTAAGATACTTGTCATAAAGTTTAGGCAACACTATCGTTGTATCCTCAAAAGGGACCTCCACACCTTCATTGAACCACTCTTTTGGATAAGTATCACTCTCATTTATATCAGGAGAATATCTACAATAATGAGCCCCCCGTATACTGGAAAAATACTCAATAAGAGAATGTAATTCATATTTAAACTTTTCTGAACGAGGATTATAATAAAAGATATCTGTTATAGTTTTAACACTTCCAGCAAAATCACCCTTGACTATTTTTCTTAATAAAACAGATAGCCCTGTTTCACGAACCGATTTAAAATACTGCTTGTAAACACGACTGAAAATAAGATTCTTTTCATGAATCTCATCTTTTCGATTCATATCAAACTCATCTAATGGGAAAATGTCTATCCAAACACCGCCAACAAAAGTAAAGTCCTCACCTTCTAACACTGTAGTGTTTGTGTCTATAAATTTAGGAAAATAGACATAATAACCATTATCATCCGTAAATGCAATATCATAATGCCCTTGAATTTTCCCTTTCAACGTCATAAAACGTTTCAAAGACTCACGAGGCATATATACGTCAATATCGTCATCCCAAGGAATAAAGCCTTGGTGACGAACAGCACCCAAAGCTGTACCAAAGGCTGCGTAGTATGTTAAATTGTGTATAGTACATACCTCCTTAAAAGCTTTAAAGGTTTCTAACAGGTAGTACTTAAATTTTGCCAAATCATAATTATCCATTATATTTGTATAAATTCTTTACGAGAATTAAAATCTTCAATAACACCTACAATAGCTTGTGAGACATCCTTACTAACATAAAAATAATTTTCTTTTGTTCTTATTGATTTAACAAAAGAAACCAGTTCATACCGAATTCCTTCACCATCCAACTGATAGAAATAACGTTTATTTTCTGCAGGATTTTCAAATCTCAACTCAAAATAATCAGTCTTCCACCACGGTGCAGGAACATAAATATATCCGTTTGTACCACTAATAATGAGATTTCCTTCAGATTTGACTCCTTGCCCAACTATCATAGAGGCGACAGCTTCTGGATAAATAAAATTTATCTTTGTAAAAGCATCAAAATCAGATTTATTATTTAAGGGATGAGAGATTATTGTTTTAGAAAGATACTCTGTACCTAAAAGTTGGAAAATTGGTAAAAGAGCTGTTGGTCCCCATGCACTTATACTATTCCAAATATATTTTATATCATCGGAATCAGCTTTTTGTAGATAATCTAAACTCGTACACGTTGCTTCTACAGATACTACTTTACCAATCTGTCCACTCTTTGCTAATAATAATAATCTATAATAAGCCGTGGAATAAGCAGTCTTGATGGAGTCCATTAGTACACAAGATTGCTCGGCTGCAATTTTTTGTAGTTCAACCCATTCTACCTGCTTTATGCAGATAGGTGACTCGCACAAAACATGCTTCCCTAATAGTAAAGCTTCTTTAATCTGACAATAATGCCTTTGTGGATTCGAAATAATATAGATTGCATCAGAGTTATCCAGCAACTTCTTAAACGAGCTAAAGTTGACAACATCTAATTTCTCTGAAAGAAATTTTGTAGTTTCATTGAAAATACCAGAAATATCTATACCATTAACTATTCTACTCTCGTTCACAACCTTATTTAAAATTGGCGACTCACCCACCAATCCAAGTCTGATGCCACAGCTGTCTGCTCTCAGCTCTGAACTCGAAATTCCTTGTGTACGCTCAAGATAAACAACCTTGCAATATTCATTTAGATAATCAAAATGTCCCTTCCAATCAGATCCGACTGTAAAAATATCGACACCATAACGTCGTATGTCATCTATTTTTTGCCCCTCATATTCTTCAACAACAATTTCATCAGCAAGACCAGTAGCTTTTACAGCCTCTATACGCTCCGCTAAAGTTTGTTGAACATTAATTTTTCCACGAGATCTGTCGAAATTATCTGCAGTAACACCAACTATCAAATAATCACCAAGTTCTTTAGCTCTCTCCAAAAGACGTATATGCCCTTTATGTAAAAGGTCATACGTCCCATAAGTAATAACTCTGATCATCTGTTAAATAATATTTCGTTTTTGCAGATCCTTGAAGGCATTAACCAATGTTGTATTATCAGAAGCTGTCAAGTTTCCAATATGACCAACACGGAACACTTTATCACGCATCTCACCTCCATTTGGACATACCCATATATTATATTCATCTTTCAATATAGTAAAAATATCAAATGCCTTTGCAGTCAAAGAGAATAACGAAGTCACAGCATTAGCTGGAGAATGAGAAGCAAACTTAAAAGGTAAATCCTTAATTTTACTTCTAAAATCATACGCCTGTTCTTGAACTCTGTTTATCTCACTCTCAACACCACCAGACATTTTTATTTCACGTAAACGTACATTTATCTGACGAAGAATACTAACAGCAGGGGTAAAAGGAGTTTGTCCACGTTCTCCATCCAGAAGAGCATCTTTTAAATTAAAATACAAAGATTGTACCCTATTTTGTTTAATACATTTAACTGCACGCTCCGACATTGCGATAAGTGAGATACCTGGAGGACAAGCCAAAGCTTTTTGCGAACCAGTAATCATAATGTCTGCCCCTAACTCTTGCATATTAAATGGATCGCAAAGAAATGAACTAATAGAATCAACAACAAGTAACAAGTTATTACGCTTACAGAATTTACTAATCCTATTAATATCATATAGAACTCCTGTTGAGGTTTCATCTAAATTTACTAAGAAACCTGTATACCCTTTATTATCATATTGCTTCAGTACATCATCTGCAATATCATACCCAAAATCTGGTATTATTTCTGTATAAGGAATAGAATGAATTTGGCAAAGTTGTACTAAACGGGCTCCGAAAGTTCCACCATTAATAATAAGTACTTTATCTTTAGAAGTAAAGAGATTCATAACAGAAGCTTCCATTGATCCTGTACCAGAACAGGTCATAAACACAACTCTACCTTTTTTTTCTACCCCTGCAAACTCCTTTATGAGATTCTCATTTTCAAGCATTACTTCAGAAAACTCTTTGGTTCTAAAATAAGGAACCTGCTCTTGTCCTATGCTACGAATAATGTCGCTGGACATAACTGGACCTACCGTAAAATTAAGCATGTCTGATAATTTAAATTTCCAATAAATGAAGTAAGAGTAATGGCTATCTAAAACACATTATTTTCTAAAAAATAATATCCATAAGCTATATGTTAAACTCATTTCAACTTACGGCATACTCTCATCAACACACCAAATAAATATATAATTTCGCAATAATCTTTTTAATATATTAAAATTGTTAAAATCAGATAAACTGAAGACAAATTATTAACGAGCATTCAATAATGTATCTACTTTATTTGAGAATATTCGAGCAAAAACTTTTACTCTGATTCTATGACGCCATCTAACATAATATGCAAAATACGACATTCCAATAAACAGCATAAACTTATCGAACTTATTCAAGTAAATATCAGCTAAATATCGTAAATATCCTACATTAATAAACTCCTTCTTACTTAAATCGTAATAAAAATAATACTTAGAAATTATACTTAAAGACACTTCTCGCAAAAAATCCTTTTGAAATTTAGATTCTGGGAAAAGGAGCTTATAAGACTCAACTATCATTTTCTCCTTCAACATCATATCATTCATTGGATACTTTTTATCAGTCAGGGACCCACTATGTTTAATATAAATGTATTCCGCAGCATCAAAAACAGCAAGTGTTTTACAATGTTTGATATATTGTAGTAAGAAAATAGTATCTTCACTAAAACATAGATTTACAGGAAACACTATTTTATTATCTTTAATAATTGAAGTCTTAAAAATTTTTCCCCATACAGCAGAATTAAAAGGTCCTAAACAGAAAACTTTTGCAACGTCTTCTTGCACCTTTCTCTTGGTATATATTACACTCCTTTGGATATTATTTTCATATATAACATGTCCTTGAATTTCTATATCATTTTTTAGGCCAAAAGACGATAAATATTCAGGAGTTATTTTATCATCACTATCTATAAAAGCAATATATTCTCCTTTTGCTAGTTCTATTCCTTTATTTCTTGCAGCACTTACTCCTTGATTCTCTTGGCTTATAACACGTATTCTAGAATCTTTTTTTGCATACTCATTACATATAACTAAAGAATTGTCTTTACTGCCATCATCTATGATAACGACCTCTATATCATCAAACTTTTGATGTAAAATCCCTTCTATACAATATGCTACATATTTTTCAGCATTATAGACAGGAATAATAACTGATATTTTAGGAATAGATTTCATTTGCCCAACTTTCTATATAAATAACCTTTTATGTATTGCTTCTCACTATGAGTCAAAGTAAAATAAGCACTTACAAAATACAAGAAGAATATTGTCCCTACAGAATATAATAATCTAAGAAAAATAGGAAAATTATTGAAATCAATAAAGAGAAGAAACACCAATACAACTATTAATGGAAAAAGAACTTTAATCAAAATCTTAAACAATAAAACTACAGAATATTGAGAAAGAACTTTTTTTAGATAATATAAACTAATCACAGAACATCCTATCTGCGATATTAAACTTATATAAAAAACAATATCAGGAGAACTATCAAACTTAAGTGCAATATATGAGAATGGAATTACCAACAATAATGATGTGCCATTCCAAAAACTATACCCCTTTATCTTACCTGTCGCATTTATGCCAATTCGCAGTGACTCAGCAAGAAGAGCAAAAAGATTTTCAACCAAGGCTATATTTAATAATATAGATGTCATTGGTGGTACTTTTCCTAACCATAATTCCAATACAATCTGACTATTATAGATAAGAATTACGACTATAAGAATTGACAACATCAACAACATTCTTATAGATAGATTTATCATATAAGACATATCTGTATAATTTTCTTGGGCATAATTCTTCACTATTTGTGGTCGAAATGCTGTCAAAATATTCCCGCAAAATGAACGAAAAACATTTGTTACTGTATATACTATACCTACAGCAGCATTCATTACGACTCCAAAGAAAAGATTAATAATGAATGGTATACCTTGAAATTTAGCAGTCAAACATATATTCCCATACAAATCATATCCACTGAATGTAAGCATTGATTTTAGAATATCCTTATCAATGACAAATTTAAAGTGACATTCTTCAAATTTACGTATACTATATATTCTATAAGAAGACATTATGATAATAGATACTATTAAAGACAACAATCCATAAAGAATTAACTTGTCGAAACCTCCTATAACAAGCATATATAATATTAGCAACTTTAATATAACATTTAAAATTTCGATATAAGCATAAACTCCCATTTTCTCATGTGCTATTATACAAGCATTATATGGCACTTGTATAATATTCAATAATATAGATACAATTGAAAACTGGAGTATACAGTTCGCTGCATATAATCGTTCTGATGGAATTACTAATTTTGCATTAACAAACCATAAACCTACGACTTCACCCAAAATAAATATAATTAAAGCTATAGATAACTGAACTATTATTGCTGAACTAAAAGTTCTTTTCAAGCGTTCTATATTTCCCTTGCCAAGCTCATAAGTTATAAACCTAGAAATTGAGCCAGCCATAGCATTACTTAAAAACCCAAAAATTGGAACTATGGTCCCCACAACATTATAAATTCCATAGTCAGTTACGCCAAGTGTATTTAATATAACACGTGAAGAATATAACCCTACAATCATAGAGAAAAACATTCTCACATACAACATGATTGCATTCTTAGTAACTTGACGTTTTGAAGATATCTCAGACATTTTACTTCGTATTTTTACTCAAAAAAAAATCAAATTACTTTCTTAAAAAGAAACTTTTTAAAAAGAAATCTAATCATTTCTATTATAGTTATTGTCACTAAGAATATTGTTACTGGATATAAAATTTCTCCTAATAATGACTGATGAGGGAAAATAGAAGAAAGTATATTACGAGCAACTAAAACATGAACAATATAAATATAACCAGAGTCTTGCTTACCTATAGTAGATATAATACGATTCCCGTAACTTGGATTACGAAGAGCTAAACTAAATAAACAATAAGCTGCTGGTAATACAAATAGATGTGAATCAAGTCCATTCATATAAAAAAAGCTAAGCACATAACATTCTACAACTATTAGTATTGCAGATATTATAAAAAAAAGAATAAGCGTCTTATCTGAAGTTTTTGCTAAGAAAACTTTTTTTTCTTTCATATATCTTCCTAAACACATATAGGGAAGACCTAAAAATAAAAAATTCGTTACATAGCCTTTTGAATATAACACTGGAATACTAACTATATATACCAAAATAGATAAAATATATAGAGAATTTACTTTTTTTATCTTATCTACAAAAAAGAAAATAATATAAACATACAAACTTGCCCACAAAAACCATAGATGAAAAGAGGCTGGATCAGCATTGATAATGAAAAAAGCAATAATAATTTTTGGAGTATATGTTGTAGATAAGTATTCTACGATGCTTCCTCCATCTTGCAGTAATTCAACACTATGAATCAAATTATACAAGACAGATGACCCTATAGCTAAAAATAATAACTTTATTAGATGCCTTCTAAATCTTCCTTTTTCTTTTAACATCGGATAGAAATATCCAGATATCATAAAAAATAAGGGAACTGCTAAACGACATAATCCTTCTATCAGGTGTGAAATAAGATGATATGTACCAGTTTCTACTGTTCCATAATGAATATAAACAACCATAAAGGCTGCAAAGAACTTTATGACATCTAGGCTTGAATGTCGTACCTCCTGATTATTCAAGTTCATTTTTCTTGAAACTTACAATTATAAATAAATAAGCACCTACGCTACAAGATTATAATAACTGACCCTATTTTCTTACAAGAACCTTCTCAACGTGTTAGTAGCAGACTATTGTTTGAATATATAAATGACACGTCAGTTCTCTTTTACAGAACAAGATTCCAAAAAGCAAGCTTCATAACTCTTAGGGAAAGTTTCTAAGCTCAGCAATTCGTTTATTTCCATTGGTTATTCATAATATTAAGATACTCTTAGATTAGATAAGGAAAAGAGAACAAAACAAAGAAGACGTAGATACCGATTAAGTCAAAAAGAGAAAATATCATCTCCTCCCTACAAACAATGAAAAGCTTGCAGGCTGACAACTATCACGGTCACTCCACATAAGAACGAATGGGCAAAAAACAAATAGACGTGGTACAGTAACAATCGTTAACTTAAACAACAAAAACTGTGTTGGTCAATTCAGTAGATGCTTCGTTCGCAGAATCATTCTGTTAATAGTTCTAATTTCCTTTATTATGGGTACAAAATTAAATAAAAAAAATGAGAAAAGAAAGAATATTCATAGAATAATTGTAGGCACACGATATAAAAAAGAAAGAATGAGCAACAAGGCCTAATCCACCAACTGGCCCCTCCTCCTCGCCCCTCCCCCAAAGGGAGGGGAGTAATCACCGAGATACCCCGCACATATGATGACAAAGCTAAGACAGAATGACATAGAGACATAATTAATACTCCAACCACCTTTTTTGTATTGAATATGTCATTAAAAATGTCTTTATGTCATTATGGCTTAACATATTTATCTACACAGACTATATTGAATATGTCATTGAAAAATATGTATTTTTGTCATTCTGGCTTAACATTATCTATACTTTTATGTCATTCTGTATTGTATTCTCTATCTTTATATGTATGAAAAAGCCACAAGATATCAATGGTTTGAAGAAAAATCACTATCTTTGCATCAGAATCAGTTTTCCTAAAAAATGAAAAAGATTATATTGATTGCTGCCATCCTTTTAGGGGCATTGACAAACGGACAGGCTCAGGTAATAAACAAAAACGTCGCGAAACGTATTGGCGAAGTTGTTAAAGAAGGCTACCAAGACGTTAAAGGAGCCATTGTTCAAGATACTGAACCAACTGGTGAGCATACGGTATGGGATTTATATGCAGCCCCAAAAGTTGGATTAAACTTATCAAACCTCTTAGGTGTTGATAACAATTTTAAGTTGGGGGCTGTTGCTGGTGCCTATGTTGAAGTCTTCGTGGCTAAAAACCTTGCAATAGACGTTGAAATGCAATATAGCCACCAAGGAGGTTCTGGTATCTATCGTAATATCAACACCACAGACGACTATGGAAACCCTATTATACAAAAATATGGTCCATACAATGTCAATTTACATTATATCAACACTAACTATATAGTACGTTGGTATCCTTGGGCAGATTTACCATGGAGTTTCACTACTGGAGTACACGCAGGATATGTTATCAGCGCACATGCTAAAGAGAAAAATGGTGAAGATATCAACCTCAAGAATCATATCCATAGTGGTGATGTCGCACTTCCTCTTGGTGTTAGTTATGAATGGAAGCAATGGCAGATAGAAGCACGTTACAACCTATACTTCAGAAAGTTAGCAAGAGATACTGAAGCAAAGGATTTATTAAAGAGTGCTCGAAACAGCATGTTGGAAGTAACACTTGGCTACAGAATACAGGTGCTTTAATGTTGCCTGAGAACAAGTGAGAAAACTCCTTTTCATACATTTTTTACTACTCTCTGCAGTTGCTTCTGCAGAAGAGTATGATTCTATAGCTATACCCAAAACAGGGGTAGAGATGCGTTATATCCCTGCCCAAACCTTATGTTTAGATAAGGAGCCACGTATTTGGACTAAGACGAAAGAAACGCATGCCATAGCTGCACAGCTAAATATCACACCATCAGAGAATGATTTTGCACGCGATTATAATTATCCAACCTTCTCTATTGGCTTGCGTTATAACTTCAACCATGGGACAACGATGCATAAAGACTATCCATGGGGAGAAGCACAGCCAGTAGACTACACCAGTAAATTAGGCAACTTTCTGACACTCTATGGTACGTTTAATCGTCCACTTTATCGTAGTAAACACTGGCAATGGGGCTATTACTTAGGCACTGGCGTAGGATATACTTCACTAAAATATAACCAGAAGAACAATATTGACAACGAATATATTGGTTCACACCTTAATATCTTCTTCACAGCAGGACTGTACGGACAATATAAGGTAGCGAAGGAATGGAGCATTAAGGCTGGATTAGACTTCGCACACCATAGTAATGGAGCTATGGCACGACCCAACAAAGGAGCAAACTATTTAGGTCCATTCCTGGGTATTGTATACGAACCAGAGAAGGAAACAACAAAGGTTGCAAAGGGGAACACACTTCCTAAAAATCCCTTCCAAAAGTATTGGTTTACTGAATTTACGCTTGGAATAGGTGGTAAAACTTTACTTGAGGATTGGCAGCAGACACAATTTGAAACTCCACAAGGACATCCCGACTATCGTAAGGAGCAGTTTACTTTCTACGGATCCTATTCTTTCCATACTCACCTACTCTATCGTTATGCACGTCGCTGGGCATCTGGCATAGGCTTTGGTCTTTTCTATGGAGATTATGCCAGTAGGGTTGCACAACATGATAAGGAGCATGGATACATCGGAGAGAAGCATAGTCCGTGGTCACTTAGCATCGAAGGTCGTCACGAGATCTTTTATGGTAACATGTCTGTTCGTGTCAGCTTAGGTTATTACCTCTACCGACACATGGGTTATAAATCACGCAATGGATTGGAAAGACCTTATCATGAACAAGTTGGTGTGTTTTATAGTTTCCCTAAGCTAAAGAATCTTACTTTAGGCTTTAGCGTTAATGCACATGCAACGAAGGCAGACTTCACGGAACTACAAGTAACAATGCCAGTGAAGCTATAGAGCAAGACAGAATGACGATAGTTTAGACAGAATGACATAAAGGCATATTCCTTCAATGACATATTTTAGTTGAAGACAGAATGACATAAAGACATATTTCCTTAATGACATATTTAATATGGGATTTGTGGGCTGTGGATTAAGATAGCTTATGTATTTCTGTCTGATATATACTCCACATTTTTTAAACCAAACAACAAAATATGTCATTAAAGGAATATGTCTTTATGTCATTCTGTCTAAACTATCGTCATTCTGTCTGGAAGAGGTACTTCTCTATATCCTTAAAGCCATTTAAGAATGATCGAACATCCATTCGCTTCTTACCAGTCAACTGAATATCAAGAAGTTCCAAGAGACTGTCAGACGTATTAACATATAGACGAGACTTTTCTACAACGAGCGTACCAGGCTCTCCTACAGCTGCGCGATCTGACTTAGCTGTCTTATAAACCTTCATAATCAAAGGCTTTACTCCATTGTCTTCAATGGAACAGAGTATACTCCAAGTGCCAGGATAAGGACTGAGTCCACGCACAAAATCATAAACTTTCTTAGCAGACTGGTTCCAATTGATTTCGCATGTCTCTTTGAATATCTTCGGTGCATGATGTAATTCAGCATCTTCACACACTTGAGGAGCACTTATGCCATCAAGAACTGCAGAGAAATCAACGTTATCAAGACTATCTTCAGGCAATTTAGATGCAATGAGATCAATTGTTTCCATAGCAATCTTTGCACCCAAATACATCAAGCCATCATAGACATACTCAACATCAGCTGTATCAGGAATAGCAAATGGTTTTTGAAGGATAATGCGACCAGTATCTATGTCTTTATCAAGGAAGAAGGTCGTCACACCTGTCTCGGTCTCACCATTAATAACCGCCCAGTTGATTGGAGCTGCACCACGATACTGTGGGAGCAAAGCTGCATGAACGTTAAACGTACCCAGGCGAGGCATACTCCACACCATCTCCGGCAACATTCGAAAGGCTACAACCACCTGCATATCAGCTTTATAAGAACGCAATTCTTCTATAAAATCAGCATCCTTCATCTTTACAGGCTGCAAAACAGGCAAGTTATGTTCAAGTGCATAGAGTTTCACCGGTGATGGCTGCAGCTGTTCTTGATGACGTCCAACAGGTTTATCAGGCTGTGTGACTACAGCTACAACATTATATCCATTCTCAACTAATGCTTTCAACGACTCCACAGCAAACTCTGGAGTGCCCATAAAAACAATACGTATATTTTCTTTTTTCATTATCTTTGGGAATTTAACAAGAGATGAGATAATAAGTAAGAGACGGCAGATACCTATTATTCTGCACTAAAATCTGCTACAAACTGACGATACATACTATAAAGGCGAGCTCGAGAGATATAGCCAACCAACTGGCTATCAATATTCACAACAGGTAAATACTGTGCATCTGTACGTTCAAAAGTCTTCATCACATCCTCCATTGGGTCGTTGACACCGAGCATTGCTGCTGGTGGCGACATCAATTGATTGACATGGAAACGGTGATAAAGCTCTGTACGGAAAATAATATGTCGTAGATTGTTAATATCAATCTCACCTAATAACTTACGAGACTCATCGAGCACAGGAATATAATCATTGCGACTTGAACTGATAGCATGAATAAGTTTTCCCATCTCCATATCCGGTTCGACAGATGTAAAGTCATGATCGATAATCTTATCCATACTCATCAAAGTGAGGATAGACTTATCTGTATGGTGTGTGAGAAGTTTACCTTGCTTTGCCAAACGTACAGCATATATACTATGATGTTCAAAGATATTTATCGTAAGATAAGAACTGATAGTCACGATAATCAATGGGATGAAGAGTTGATAACCGCCTGTTAGCTCGGCAATCAGGAAGATACCCGTCAAAGGTGCATGCATCACAGCCGACATCACAGCTGCCATACCATAGAGCGTAAAGTTTTTCTCTGGAATATAAACACCAAGTTGCTCCATATTCCAAAAACGAGCAAAGAAGAAACCACCAAAGCCACCGATGAACAAAGAAGGCGCAAAGGTTCCACCACAACCGCCTGCACCATTTGTTGCACTGGTTGCAAAGACCTTCGTCATTACAACTAATCCCACATAAAGCAGTAAGAAATTTGACTTTTCAGCAAACATAGAACCACTCATGATTTGCATCCAGTCAGTCTCTGTCTTTCCTTCTATAAACAATCTCAAACTATCATAGCCTTCACCATAGAGAGAGGGAAAGAGGAAAATAAGCGGAGAAAGCACCAAGCCTCCCACAAGAAGTTTCAGATAAGGCTTAGAAGAAAGTTTCCCATAACCATTCTCACACCATGACATTAAGCGCATGAAGTAGAGTGATACAAAACCGCAAGCGATGCCTAACAAGATTGTCGGTGGAACGCGATCAAGTCCCCAAATGTTATCCATTTGGAAATGAAACATTGACGAACCACCTGTGAAGAAATAGGAGAAACACGTTGCCGTCACTGATGCAATCAATATCGGCAAAAGAGAAGCCATGGTCAAATCGACCATCAACACTTCCAATGTAAATACCAATCCTGCTATTGGAGCCTTGAAAATACCAGATACAGCCGCCGTTGCACCACAACCCACAAGAAGCATGAGTGTGCGATTATCTAAATTAAAGATACATCCGAGGTTACTACCAATAGCTGAACCCGTCAACACAATAGGTGCCTCTGCTCCTACCGAACCACCAAAACCAATCGTAATGGCAGAAGCAACGATAGACGACCAAGTATTATGAGCTTTCAACCGAGATTGTTTCGTAGAAATAGCATAGAGGACACGCGTAATACCATGCGAAATATTATCACGTACAACATACTTAACAAATAGACTTGTCAGCCAAATACCTACGATTGGATAGATGAGATAGAGCCAGTTAATCGTTGCAACATCGAAACCAGAGGTTACTAATTCCTCTATCAATTTGATAATAAAGTGAAGAATATATGCTGCCAATGAAGCAAGAAGACCAATAGCAAACGCCAGTACTAAGACTAACTCGCGATTGGAAACATGATTCTTTCGCCAATTATCAAGTCGAGAAATAATCCCCTGACTACCTGATACTTTCATCTATCTATTCAATTATTTCCTTATAACTTTTACTTCGCCATCAGCAGCCAATTTGATAATGCTGGATGGAGTATGTGGTTTGTGTTCCTGACGTCTTGACTCACAAACATAGTCAACACCATCAAGAATCTCCTGTGAGATATCACGATAATTCTGCGCAGCAGGTTCACCACTGACATTTGCCGAAGTACTTACAATAGCCTTCTGGAATCGATAGCATAACTCATGTGAGAAGGGCTCCTTTGTAATGCGAATACCTATAGAGCCATCTTCTGCTATCAGATTTGGAGCAAGATTAACAGCACCATCAAGAATCAATGTTGTTGGTTTCTCAACAGCTTCTATCAACTGCCAAGCAACATCAGGAACATTGCGAACATAACGCTGAAGTCGGTTATCAGAATCAACTAAGCAAATAAGAGCCTTCGAATCATCTCTGCGTTTCAAGGCATATACCTTTGCTACAGCTTCCGCATTGGTAGCATCGCAACCTATACCCCACACTGTATCAGTTGGGTAAAGAATGATACCCCCCTTTCTCATCACTTCAATCGCTTTCTTGATGTCGTCTTCCTGTTTCATCTTCTGTTATTGTTTTTTCTTTCTAAGTATTATAAGTATTCGCAAAGTTAGATTAAAAAAATGAGAACACAAAACAAAAACTACAAAAAGAAAGTCTACAAAGAGTTTTAAAGCCTGATATAACTTTCAAACGAAGAATCTTCCATATGATTACTTTTGACTGAACAATTCTATACTAACTACAAATAGCCTCCTTCTAATCAATGTTTAGCAAGACATTCTATACTCAACACCATTGGTGCGAAGCATCAGCACAATATGTGCGGGGCATCAACACGAGATGTGCGGAATAGCAACACATAGAAAGAATACGGGTAGTAAAAATCCTTTTTAACACTATCAATATAACAAGACACACATAGGTAATTTATTGAAAATCGCCTTCTATCAACTTAGACATAGCCTGCAGACACCATTACAAAAAGGAAATCGCATAAAGTTAGCAATATAGAAAAAGCATAATAGGGACAAACAACCTCGTAAGTCAGTTCTTTTAATTATAAAAAGAATGTCTGACAAGGGTGTTTGTCCCTACTTTGAATATATAAGTTTTAGACTCTTTCAAGTAGACAAGCAGACAAACTGCACATATAACTCAAAAGAACTCTGGACTTTATATCATTAATTACAATTCCCAACCAATAGCTGAAGCACCGAGAACGGCTGCAGCAGCATCGTCAAGCGAACTTACCAAGAACTTTGGTTTGTCCTTGAAGATTTCCAAAGCATGCTCCTTATAAGAACGCATGATAGGTTCCATCAATAAGTCACCAGCCTTAGTTAGACCGCCAAAGAAGATGAAAGCCTCTGGAGAAGAGAAGGTTGCGAAGTCAGCACAAGCCTCACCTAACATATTACCAGTGAACTCGTAAACACGCTTCGCAAGTGCATCGCCACGACCAGCAGCAATAGAAACATCCAAAGAAGTGATATCTTCTGGCTTCATCTCACGCAACAAAGAGTCTTCCTTGCTATTCTTCAAGAACTCACGAGCGGTACGAGCAACACCTGTTGCAGAGCAGTAAGTTTCCAAACAACCTGTACGACCACAACCGCAAGTACGACCCTTCTCTCCACGAACCATGATCATATGACCCAACTCACCAGCAAAGCCATCAGAACCATAGACCATCTGGCCATTGATAACAATACCTGAGCCTACGCCTGTACCAAGAGTAATCATGATGAAATCCTTCAAGCCACGTGCTACACCATACTGCATCTCACCGATAGCTGCAGCATTTGCATCGTTGGTAAGACCAACAGGAATACCCAACTTCTGTGAGAACATTTCTCCCAATGGCACAACACCATCGTGACCCCATGAGAGGTTTGGTGCGAACTCAATCGTGCCACGATAGAAGTTACCATTAGGTGCACCAATACCCATAGCACGGAACTGACCTATTCCACCATATTTTGCAACGAGAGGTTTTATTGCCTCTACACCTGCCTCTACAAAATCGTCGACTGTCTTATAAGCCTGTGTCTTAATAGAATTGGTGGCAAGTACCTGACCACGCTGATCTACGACACCGAATACTGCGTTTGTTCCTCCTAAATCCAAGCCAATTACGAATGGCTTTTCCAATCCAGTTACAACTGGTTTCTGCTCTGTTACGTCCATGACATAATAAGTTTTTAGTTTGAATATACTATGGGCAAAGTTATGAAAAAAAGAGGAATGCCACAAAGTTTTGTTAGGTAAATTTGCTTATCTCGTATTATTTTTGCAATTTTGCACCCAAAATAACAAGCATGCAATTTCCTATTCAATTAGATATACTGGATTTCATCTTCAAGGGACTGCTTATTGGAATTATAGCATCGGCTCCCATGGGTCCAGTTGGAATATTATGTATACAACGAACTTTGAACAAGGGGCGTTGGTATGGTTTTATAACAGGTATTGGAGCCGCCATCAGCGACACAATTTATGCACTTATCGTAGGGTTAGGTATGAGTTTCATTATGGGACCTTTAGAAAACCCTACCTATAAGTTGATAGTACAGATTACAGGAAGTATATTATTATTACTCTTTGGAATCTATTGCTTCAAGTCAGATCCGATGAAGAAAGCTCATCAGAGTGGTAAGGAGAAGGGGTCTCTCTTCCATAATGGCGTTACAGCCTTCTTGGTAACCCTCTCTAATCCAATGATTATCTTCCTCTTCATTGCAAGTTACGCACAATTCGCTTTCGTACAGCCCAATCGCCCATTAGAGATGATTATAGGCTTTGCCTGTATCCCTGCTGGTGCGTTACTTTGGTGGTATGGCTTATCATGGTTGATAGATAAGATTAGAGGAAAGTTTGATGTCAATGGTATTCTTATTATAAATAAGGTTATAGGTTCTGTTGTCATTCTGTTTTCTATCATTATGCTTGTGGGTACAATATTTAATCTTTATCATCTGCCAACTATTGATGGATTAATGGAATAAGGATAATTTATGTTTGTAGCTAAGGAATTAAGAAAGAAGAGTATAGCTGAATATCTGCTTTATATGTGGCAGATAGAAGATACTATCCGTGCTTACGGTTGCTCATTGACACGAATCCGTAAAGAATATATCGACCAGTTCCAATACACTGAAGAACAAAAGGAGGAAGAGGAAGACTGGTTTGGTGACCTTGTACGCATGATGAATCAAGAAGGTTGTCGAGAAGGTGGACACCTACAGATTAACAAGGTGCTCATGCAGGACCTTACAGAGTTGCACGCACAGTTGCTGCAATCATCAAAGTTTCCGTTCTATTCTGCTGAATATTATCGTGTCTTACCATTCATTGTTGAGCTAAGAGGTAAGACAAAACGTACAGCAGACAAGATGGCACGTACAAATGATGAACGCTTAAAGAGTGTTGCTGCACAGTTAGGAAAGAGTGAGATCGAAACTTGTTTCGACCTTCTTTATGGAGTGATGATGCTTCGTTTGCAGAAGAAAGAGATTACCCCCGAGACAACTCGTGCGCTTAACGAGATAACAACCTTCATTGGTATGTTGTCCGACTACTACATAAAGGATAAGACTGAAGGCTTAAACTTCGGCGAAGAATAAAGGAGATAGCTTATGAATATTTTAGTTACTGGAGCTAACGGACAGCTTGGCAATGAGATACAGCTTGTATCTAAACAGAGTAAAGACCACTATATCTTCACGGACGTATGTGAGGGATATACGAAGTTAGACATTACTAATCTCGAAGACATCCGCAAGATGGTACAAGACAATAAGATTGAATGTATCATCAACTGCGCTGCGTGGACCAATGTAGACAAAGCAGAGACGGCGGGTGAGATTGTTGAATTACTCAATGCGACTGCACCAGAGAACCTTGCAAAGGCTATGAAAGAGGTTGGTGGCTTGCTTGTTCATGTCAGCACAGACTATGTCTTCGGTGGCGACCCATATAACACTCCTTGCAAAGAGGACATGAAGGGTACTCCTACTGGCGTTTATGGTTTAACAAAACTACATGGTGAGGAGAAGATTCAAGCTACTGGTGTAAACCATATTATTCTTCGTACAGCATGGCTTTACAGCGAGTTTGGTCATAACTTCGTTAAGACGATGATAAATCTCACAGCTACTAAGCCACAGCTGAAGGTTGTATTCGACCAGTGCGGAACACCAACCTATGCTGGCGACTTAGCAGATGCCATCTTCGATATCGTTGAGAACCGCAAGTATGAAGGAAATAGTGGCATCTACCACTTCTCTAATGAGGGCGTATGTAGCTGGTATGACTTCACGATTAAGATTGCAGAACTTGCTGGAAACACAGCATGTGACATCCAACCTTGCCACAGCGACGAGTTCCCTTCACCTGTTACACGTCCTGCCTACTCTGTCCTTGATAAGACAAAGATTAAGGAAACCTTTGGCATAAAGATTCCATATTGGGTTGATTCACTGAAGAAGTGCATGAAAGGCTTACAGGAACAAGACAAATAATAGGAGTTAAAAAGAAAGATTGTTAGACTTAGTTCAGCTATAAATTGATTTAAAGAACTATAAGCTAATTTAGTTAGCTCCACTTCAACAACAGCTGACAAGGTTTTTACTCCCAAAGAATATAAAACAAATGAATGAAATAGAACGCAGGCGAACGTTCGCCATAATCTCTCACCCAGATGCTGGTAAGACTACTTTGACTGAGAAATTCCTTCTCTTCGGTGGTCAGATTCAGGTTGCTGGTGCGGTGAAGAGCAACAAGATACGTAAGACAGCTACATCCGACTGGATGGATATTGAGAAACAGCGTGGTATCTCTGTATCAACTTCTGTAATGGAGTTTGACTATAAAGATTATAAGGTAAATATCCTTGATACTCCTGGTCACCAAGACTTTGCAGAAGATACTTATCGCACACTGACGGCTGTTGACTCTGCTATCATCGTTGTTGACTCTGCCAAGGGTGTGGAAGCTCAGACACGTAAGTTGATGGAGGTGTGTCGTATGCGCAACACACCAGTTATCATCTTTATCAATAAGATGGACCGTGAAGGTCGTGATCCATTCGAGGTTTTAGACGAGTTGGAAGAAGAACTCAAGATTAGTGTACGTCCACTCTCATGGCCTATCGGTCAGGGACAGCGCTTCAAGGGTGTATATAACATCTACGAACAGCAGTTGAACCTCTTTACACCTAATAAGCAGCGTGTGACAGAGAAAATCGAAGTAGATATCAACTCAAATGATTTGGACGAGCAAGTAGGTGCTGACTTTGCTGAACAGCTACGCAACGACCTTGAATTAGTCAATGGTGTTTACCCTGACTTTGATGTTGAAGCTTATCGCCGTGCAGAGGTTGCACCAGTGTTCTTCGGATCTGCATTGAATAACTTTGGTGTGCAAGAGTTGCTCGATTGTTTCGTTGAAATAGCACCAAGTCCACGTCCTACTAAAGCAGAAGAGCGTATGGTTGAGCCAAGTGAACCAAAGTTCACAGGCTTTATCTTCAAGATTACAGCCAATATCGACCCCAACCACCGTAGTTGTATTGCTTTCTGTAAGGTATGTTCTGGTAAGTTCCAACGTAACCAGCCTTACCTCCATGTTCGTAATGGAAAGACGATGCGCTTCTCCTCTCCTACTCAGTTTATGGCTCAACGCAAGAGTACAGTAGAAGAGGCTTACCCAGGTGACATCGTTGGTCTGCCTGATAGTGGTGGTGTATTTAAGATTGGTGACACATTAACTGAGGGAGAAAACATCCACTTCCGCGGTCTGCCAAGCTTCTCACCAGAACTATTTAAATACATTGAGAACGATGACCCAATGAAGTCTAAGCAGTTCCAAAAAGGTATAGAACAGTTGATGAATGAAGGCGTTGCACAGTCATTTGTCAATCAATTCAACAACCGTCGTATCGTGGGAACCGTTGGACAACTTCAGTTTGAGGTTATCCAGTATCGATTGGAGCATGAGTATAATGCCAAGTGTCGTTGGGAGCCTGTACACCTCTATAAAGCTTGTTGGATTGAGGCTGACGACGAGAAAGAGTTAGAGAACTTCAAAAAGCGTAAATACCAGTATATGGCTAAGGATATTGAGGGACGTGACGTCTTCCTCGCTGACTCAGGTTATGTGCTAAGCATGGCACAGCAAGACTTTGAGAATATCCGTTTCCACTTTACAAGTGAATTCTAATCTAAGAATATGACATGATAAAAGCACCAAAGAACATATCGTTTCTTTGGTGCTTTTTTATATGATTAGGCGTGTAAATAGAACTTTAATAACACGCTCATTATAAACAAGTTAAGCTATCTGACAGAACTTAAACCCAAAGTTAACTCTCTGTTCATCGAAATATCGCTCTATCTTAAGAGAGATACACACGCTTCCAAACGGCAAACGACTTCTACCCATCTATTATATTGTAATGGTGATTGCCTACAAAACGATGTCTGTTTGCCAACCGCACTATATGTGCTAAGCATCCACACCACATGTGTTGGGCATCAACACAACATGTGCGGACACTCAACACATCGGTTAAAGATTAGAATATGTGTTCAAAAATGTTTATATTAATAAGATAAGACACTAATGAATCGAATCTATGAGAGGAGTTTATCAGATAATTCAATAAACTTGCTTACTTCTTGATAAACTTCTTACCGTTCTGTACAACTACTCCCTTATAATCCTTATCTACACGCTGACCAGCGAGGTTGTAGATAGGTGCATTCTCATTTACCTCAATCGTCTGAACATTCTTGATACCAGCAGCAGTAACTGACGTTATTGTAACACTTCTAAGAAAAGCCTTTTTTACATTGAGGACTACTTTCTTTGAGACTCCAGTCCAATTGTAGAACTTAAAAACCTTCGTCCCTTCTTTCTCCGAAGTCATCTCAAGATTCTTATTATCAACATTGTTACTTTCATCCCAATTATCGAAAAATACAGCATAAACAACCTTAACAATATTGTCATTAGCACTTTCAACAGTAAGTGTTCCACCATACATTCTCAACGAACCTTTCCACATTCGGTTTGCAGTCTTTCCCCCACTTGTAGAGACGGTGAGTTTTACATCACCCGAAGTTACAGACTTATCCTCCGTAAAATCACCATCTTTGGATGTTTGAGATGACTGACCTGCTAATCCGAACTGCTTATAGCTTTCAGCCGACGAAAGCTCAAAAGTCACAGTCTTCTGTGCAAATGATAAAGAACTAACAGCAGCGAATGCTGCAACAAAAGCAAAGCGTAGAATTTTATTCATAATAACTTTATTTAATTAATAAAAAGGTTTAAATACAATGCAAATTTAGCTAATAATTATGATATATGCAATTATAAATCAATGTATAATCCTTATACGAATTCTTTTTATCATGTACTCATGTGTGAGCCCTCCAACATACGACTGCTGTTGGAATCATTCTTTTATATTGGCACATCCGTTTCACTACAAGCCCTTAGATTTCAATATAGTCATTGAATGCTCTCTGCATTGTCATTATCTCTTTCGTCTTATAACTAAATATAAAATAAGAAAAGCGATTACAGCAAAGCAATCCTCTCAAAAATAAAGTTCCTGTCACTTCTGTCAGTCACTTCAAGAATATAACTTACTCATTTACAGCAGTGTTACGTAAAGTGTTAAAAGTGACAGCAAAGTAAAAATAAAACTATTCGTATAAAGAGGTATTATCGTTTTACACCAAATATAGCGTCTTTATCACGGTATATTTCAGAAGAACCTACCGTTTCATATTTAGCCCATGTGTGCGCATACAATGTTAAAAACATATTTTTTTGTTGATAAAATTTGTTTTATTCCACTATTTATCCTATATTTGCGATGTGTTTTTCACTGATTTAGATATTTTGCTAAATCATTTTCGAGGTTGGTAGCTTCCTGCACCAACCTCTTTTTTATTTACCTACATTTCAGAAAAACGTGTCCAACTCTTGACTTATTGATAATCTTTATTTACCTTTGTATCAGATTATTAAACTTAATTCTATGAAGATAAACCAACTTTCCTTCTTACTTTTCGCAGCTGTACTATTGTTTAGTTGTGGTAAAACAATTCTACCATCAGATGATGATAATGAAGACGAAACAGAAAAGTACTCACCTTCTCACTCACCTAATGAAGCGAAGATCTATACTGTTTCGGAATTTATTAAAGGAGACTTTGGGAATAATGGAGTTTGGGTACATGGTTATATTGTTGGAGCTTGCAAACGAAATATCAAGCAGGCTGAATGGGAACCACCTTTCACGTATGACTCTGCAATCCTATTAGCTGATGACCCAGAAGAGGCTGACCCAGAGAATGTTATTTCTATCCAAATGGTCAACAAACAAATGAAAGAAGATATTGCTTTAGCCGCTAATCCTCAGAATTATGGTAGACATATTGCCTTCTTTGGCATTAAACAAAAATACTTAGGAATACCAGGTATGAAAAAGCATATACTGGCAAGCGAATGGTTGAACGAGTGACTTTTTATATAAAAGATTTGCAGCAAATAAGAAAATTGATTATATTTGCAACCCCAAATAATAATAAAAGTTAGAAAAGCCTATCGACATACTTCTACTTCATAAGAAAGAAAATTGAAAATGAAGAATCTGAATGAGATGACCGACGAGCAGTTGGCATTGTCATACATTGAAGGAAGCAACGATGCTTTCGATTTGTTGCTATCGCGCAATCAATCGAAACTTTTTTCGTATATTCTATTCGTTGTGCGTGATAGGGATGCTGCTGACGACTTATTTCAAGAGACATTCGTGAAGATTATCACGAAGTTGCAACAGGGAAGATACTCTCCAACGGGTAAGTTCTCTGCATGGATTATGCGCATTGCTCATAATGTAATCATGGACTGGTATCGTGCGCAGCGTGCAGATAAAGTGATTGATGCCCCTAAGGATAATGACCTATCTAATGTTGGTGGTGATGATACTGTTATTGATAACATTGAGTGTCAATTCATTAACAGTCAGACACTCTCTGATGTAAAACGAATGGTGAACCTTCTTCCTGCGACACAACGTGAAGTGGTATTTATGCGTTTTTACCAAGAGATGTCTTTTAAAGAGATTGCTGAGACGACGGGTGTTAGCATTAACACCAGCCTTGGGCGTATGCGTTATGCCATATTCAACTTGCGGAGAATGGTTCGTGAACACAAAGTAAGTTTGCAACTAACATAAGAACAAATAGTTCTTTTCTTAACGATATAAAATGCCCTCACTTATCTCTTAACTATCACGTTAAGAACAAGTGAGGGTATCTTTTATACCTTATAATTATCTATGTAATTGTTTGAGTGAATGGATAGTTGCCTTAGGATCTGCAGCCTTAAAGACATAACTGCCACTAACAAGAATGTCGACACCAGCTTCAACCAAACGAGGAGCCGTGTCAGCCTGTACACCGCCATCAACCTCTATCAGAGCTTTACTACCTTCACGGTCAATCAACTGACGAAGGCGTTGTACTTTCTTGATACTGCTCTCTATGAATTTCTGTCCACCAAAACCTGGGTTTACACTCATGAGCTGAACGATATCCACATCACCAATGATATCCTCAAGAACATTGACAGGTGTTGAAGGATTAAGTGTCACACCAGCTTTCATACCAGCAGCATGAATCGCTTGTATCGTTCGATGTAAATGAACACAAGCCTCATACTGAACATTCATGATAGCTGCACCAGTGTCAGCTGTCTGTTGGATATAGTTCTCTGGATGAACAATCATAAAGTGTACGTCCATTGGCTTCTTACACGCCTTACCTACTGCTTCAAGCACAGGAAAGCCAAAAGAGATATTAGGCACAAAGACGCCATCCATTACATCCATGTGAAGCCAATCAGCCTCACTTTCATTAATCATTTCAATCTCCTTATCCAAATGAAGGAAGTCAGCGGAGAGCAGGGAAGGTGATACTATTATTTCCATATAAATATTAATTCAAACAGAAGGTTTGCATCTTCCCATTGATTTTAATAACACGATAGGTATAAGCTATCTGTCGGATAATATTAAGCGTCTTCTCAGACGGCTTAAGTTCTTCGGAAGTAAATATTCTAACCATAGGCCAAAAATAAGTTGTTGAGAGTTATATGTCTTCTAAACGCTATCTAAAAAATATTATTATATCTTCCTACAAGAATATTTTCACTTTATATGCATTAATTTGTTGGGATTATCTTGTATCATTCCTTTTTATTCATCTTTCCTTTAAATAAAAGAGTTTTTCTTTAATTCACAAGCGTATAATTCGATAATTTTATGTAAGTTTGTAGCGTAAAAGAATTTGAGATTTTTATATCTATATGATTATAAAGGTATGCGGCATGCGTGATGCCCACAATATTCACGAAGTTTCTCAACTTGGCATAGACTGGGTGGGATTGAATTTCCTTCCTAAAAGCGAACGTTACGTTAGTCAGATATCGTCATGTGCTGGTATTATTCCCGATTATGGAACGCTGTCTGCCTTATCTGCACATGAATCATCTCAACAGCAACAAAGACCTACTCTTTGTGGAGTCTTTGCTGATGACATGCCACAGAATATTGTTACACGTGTTGTAAACTTCAATCTTGATATCATCCAACTCAATGGAGAAGAAAGTATGGTGATGATTGATAATCTTCGACGCACCCTCGACCCTGACATTCATGCTGGAATAAAGATTATGAAGCGTATTGTTATTACAAAGCGTGAGGACATTGAGAAATACAAAGAATATGTAGAAGGGGTTGATTATTTCCTCTTTGACATCGAAGATAATCTAAAGGATTGGAGCATTTTGGAAGCATATGAAGGGAAAGTTCCTTTCCTTGTAAGTGGGAATATTGGTGCCGAAGATATTGACAAGATTAAAAGCTTTTCTCATCCCCAGTTCTATGGTATCAGTGTGAACGAGAAGTTTGAGACAGCACCAGCGGTAAAGGATTTTGCTTTACTAAAGGACTTTCTTGAAAAAGTAAAGTAAGTCTATTGATTAGAAGGTTGGTACACGAATGAAAACAAATTGTGTTATCATTGATAACTACGATTCTTTTACCTATAATCTTGTTCATCTCATAAAGGAATTAGGAGTTGATGTAACGGTAGTTCGCAACAATCAGTTCTCCCTTGAAGATTTGAATAACTACGATCGTATTGTTTTAAGTCCTGGTCCTGGGGTTCCTTCAGAAGCTGGCTTACTATTGGACGTTATTCATCGTTATGCTGGGGTAAGGCCTATCTTGGGCGTTTGCTTAGGACATCAAGCCATTGGTGAGGTATTCGGAGCAAAGTTGAAGAATTTGTCTGATGTCTTCCATGGTGTAACAACTGAAACCACACAAATCGTTGAAACGCCATTGTTTGCTGGTTTGCCTAAAAACTTTCTCGTGGGACGCTATCATAGTTGGGTCGTAGAGAAAACAAACTTCCCCGATTGCTTAGAAATAATAGCCGAAAGCAAAGAGGGACTAATCATGGCATTACGCCATAGAACGCATAACATCTATGGCATCCAATTCCACCCAGAGAGCGTTCTAACACCAGATGGGAAAAGGATTATGGCTAATTGGTTGCACATCTAACAAATAATTATTCTTGTACAAACTATGACAACAGCAGCAAGCTATATAGACGGAGTCATTGATGATGGAACGCCTTGGTATGCAGTGAGGCTATTCACACTGAAGCTTGAAGAGGTGAGATCCTACTTTACAAGTCATGGTTTGGAATGTTTCGTTCCAGAACAATATGTCGATATAGAAGGACATGATGGCAAACCCCACTCTGTTCTTCGTCCTGTTGTTCGCAATCTTATCTTTGTTAAGAAACCTGGAGAAGACATTTCATTTCAGAAGATTGTACAAGAAGCCAACTATAAGATTAGCGTTGTAAAGAAAGCTAAGGATTCACAAGAGTATGCACTTATCCCACACGACCAGATGTATGAGTTCCGTTTGATGTGTAATCCAGAGATAACGATGCGTAAGTTCCTATCTTCAGACGAGGCACAAATGAAAGCTGGGGACGAGGTTCTTGTTAAGTTTGGACCATTAAAGGGGATGATTGGGCGATTAGTTCGCTCAAGTAAGAAGTATTATCTCCTAAAAGAAATCCCTGGCATAGGGGTAATGCTCAAGGTTTCTCGCTGGTGCTGTGTTTCAATGGAGGAGAAATAAGTCTCATATCAGTTTTACTATACACTTTATACCATACCACACTAAGATATTGTACATTATAACAACTACCCCTACTCCCTTAAACCAAACTTCTAATAACCTTCATTAGAGACGAATAATATCAGATGACATTTCAAAATATTGCTATCCGATAACAAAAAAACACTCATATAGCACAGCTGATAGATTCACCAGTTTGCTATATGAGCGTTAGGCGTATGTTATAAAAGACTTACTTAGCTTTCACTTCTTCAGCAACAGCCTTTACAGCCTTTTTAGCAGAAACTTTCTTGACAGGTTTCTTTGCTGCCGTTTTTGATGTAGTAGCCTTCTTCGCTGACGATTTCTTCTCTAACTGCGCACGAAGTTTATCGCCTTCAACTTCCAATTTGTCAACCTTTGCTTGAAGATTACTAATATCATTAGTTCTCATTTCAATCTCATCGCCCTGGTTGCGGATAGTGGTAAGCAAGCTATTCAACTCCTCATTATCAATATCAGCAGGATAAAGCGTATTGACACGATTCAAGAAGTCGCCAAGAATATTCATATAATTGGTGAAGGCATCAAATGGACTATCATAGATACCACGATCCATTCCAACACGTGAAGGTTTGGTTGACATAAAGCGGAAGTTATCACTTGCCTGCAAATAGTCCCAGTCTTGATTGATACGTGGGTCGTTAGCAATACGTACACGATCAGCAATACTATACAACTTGTTAAAAGCTTCACGCTGCATTGGATTACCCAACCATGTACTGACATCACGTTCTTCATCCATCCAACTCAAGGTATCTGGCACATAGAGATTGTCAACACTCTTCAATTTCATGCAAATTTCTGTTGGAGTAGAGAAGGTAATACCCTGCTGCTTAGCACAAACTGGTAACGCCTTGAAGAACTCAAGAATATTACTTGACAATGGCTGTTCTATACCAAGTGCTGAAAGGTTCATAAAGATACCGATTACCTGCTCCTCCTCTGGGAGTGCTGCAATCTGTGCCATATATGTATCAGCAAACAATGGATAGCCATCCCAATCTGAATTATTGAAACGCAATGAGATATCATCACTCAACTTCACATCACGCAACAGAAGTTTTAAGTTAGGAGCAAGCGCACAGTTATATACATAATGTGGACTCTTCCAACCCAAGACATGCTTTGCACCCTCTGTCAACATTCCCTTAAAGCCCATCTGAGAAGCTATCAAACCAATATCGTCACTATAAATAAGTGATGAGTTACGTAATATCTTTGGTGTCTGACCAAAGTATTCCTTAATCTTCTGAGCCTGACGTTTTACTTCAGACTTAAAGCTTTCCTCATTAGCTAATGATGCCAAACCATGAGAGTAAGGTTCTGCAAGGAATTCTACACAGCCTGTATTATTCAGTTCTTGCAGTTTGTCAAGCACCTGTGGAGCATGCATCTCAAGTTGCTCAATACCCACACCCGAAAGTGAGAAGGCTACCTTAAATGCTTTCCCATTGTCTTTAATCATCTGCAACAGCGTATCCAGTGCTGGCATATAGCTTCTCTCAGCGATTTCTGATACAGAACGTTCGTTCTCAAAATCGTCATAATAATAATGGTCGGTACCAATATCAAAGAAGCGGTAGCGTTTCAGGTGAATGACCTGGTGTATCTCGAAATATAAACAGATTGTTTTCATTATCTTTTTGTTTTAGTTTTAAAAAGGTTATTAGTACTCTCATGGCTTTTATTGCCAACCCAAGGTACGAAGGTAAAGTTCACGAATCCACGCACCAACCTTCTCCCATGTTATCTGGTCCACTTCCCGCTTACCCTCTACAGAGAGATAATCGAAGAGGCTCTCATTATGACAAATGGAGTAAATAGCATCAGCAAGCGCATGAATATCCCAATAGTCTACCTTGATACAGTTGTTAAGAATTTCTGCACAACCGCTCTGTTTTGAAATGATACTCGGTGTACCACATTGCATTGCCTCCAAAGGAGAGATACCAAAAGGCTCACTGACAGACGGCATAACATAGACATCAGAGGCCTTCAAACACTCGTAAACCTGCTTCCCACGCATAAAACCAGGGAAATGGAAACGGTCCGCAATATCTCTTTCAGCAGCAAGATAAATCATCTGGTCCATCATATCGCCTGAACCTGCCATACAGAAACGAACGTTACGTGTACGATGAAGCACCATATTGGCAGCCTCAACAAAGTATTCTGGTCCTTTCTGCATCGTCAAACGACCAAGGAAAGTAACAATCTTCTCCTTACCCTTATGGTCAGGACGTGGGATATCTACAATCTCCTGTGGCAAAGGATAAACGGCATTATGAACCGTAAACACTTTACGTGGATCCTGATGATACTGATTAATTACCGTCTGGCGTGTAAGTTCTGACACACACATAATACAATCAGCATTATCCATACCATCCTTTTCTATACCATATACGGTTGGATTAACCTTACCACGTGAACGGTCGAAGTCGGTTGCATGTACATGAATACACAAAGGCTTACCTGACACACGCTTGGCATGAATACCAGCAGGATAAGTCAACCAGTCGTGTGCATGAATAATATCGAAATCATATGTACGTGCAACAACACCAGCAATAATCGAATAATTATTAATCTCCTCGTGCAGATTTGAAGGATAACCTCCTGCAAAATCCATTGCGCCAAGGTCGTTGACGTTCATATAATTGAAGTCAGCATAAATATGCTCACGCAACTTGTAGTAAAGTTCTGGTGACATAATATTGCCAAGACGACTCTTTACATAATCATAACCCAATTCACGATAAGCGATAGGCACATGATTCATTGCTACAATCTCAGCATAAGTATGGTCTTCATCACCAAAAGGATGTGGCAAACAGAGAATCGTCTCAACATCACCCTGTGCATGCAGACCTTCTGAAATACCAAAGTTAGCAGTTGCTAAACCACCATATACATGAGGAGGATACTCCCATCCAAACATTAAAACTTTCATACTGGTTCCTCCTCTTAAAATTTATACTTCTCAAGTAATTCTAACGTACGAAGCACCTCAGCTACGTTCATGGCAAAGGAGATAGCTCCACGTCCATTAAACGGTGGATTACCGTCGAAGAGTTCAGGTAGTGTACTAAGACAATGGTTAATCATCTCATCTTCATAACCTACCAACTGACGTTCTACAAAGCTCAGACGTGTCTGCTTATAAAGCTTCAAGCAGGCCTCAAGATAGAAGCCACCCAACCATGGCCAAGCTGTTCCTTGATGATAGGCAAGGTCGCGTTGACTCTGTGGGCCAGTATACATCGGATTATATCCGCCACTCTTTGGAGAAAGCGAACGCAGTCCCTTTGGTGTAAGTAACTCTCGTGTACAAACATCTAAGACTCCCCTCCTCTGCTTTTGGTCAAGTGGAGAATAATCAAGTGCTACAGCAAACACCATATTAGGGCGTACACTCCAGTCAACCATTCTACCATCAACATAGTCATAAAGGTAGCCATACTCATTGAGGAATGTTTCAACAAATGAAACCTTACATTTCTCTGCAAGTACATCAAGTTCGTTTGCACGCTCTTCATTACCACTCTCCATCTCCATTGCGGCTGTAAAGCGTAGTGCATTGTACCATAGCGCATTAAACTCTACGATATACCCAGAGCGTGGAACAACTGGTTGACCATTATTCATAGAATTCATCCATGTAATCGCTTCTCCCTTTGCATCAGCATAGAGCAATCCATTCGTGTCTAAAGTGAGGTTTGGATGCTTACTTGCTAAGAGATAATCAACGATATCACGAATCAAACCCATGTAGAGTTTTCTACAACGCTCCTTACCAGCCTCCTTAGCATACTGTTGTATAGCCCACACGCACCAAAGAGGAACGTCTGGTTTCTCCATCTCGTATATCTTCACGCTGAGTGGCTTACCTTCCATAAACTCACGTAATCCCTTTGCAGCGGTCTCCATTACCAGTTCGAAGTAATCTTGTTCTTCGATACTCAAAGTAAGTCCTGGTAAAGCAATGAATTGATCACGAGCACGACACTTGAACCAAGGATAGCCTGCAAGAATATAACGCTCATCGTTCTTTGTACGATTATGGAACTGATGAGCAGCATTAACAAGGCAGTGGAAGAAGTTATCACGTGGACTACGTGACTCCACTTCCTTATCAAACAGATTCTTTAAAGTTGATGTACGACATTCTGCCGTTGATGCTGCAAAGACAATACTTTCGCCCTTGCTGATATTCATCTCAAAATAGCCAGGAACATAAAGGTCCTCATTAGAAGCATAACCACGCTCCTGCTCCTTTGGATATTCCAATCCACGATACCAGTAGGGTTCAAAGTGAAACTCATTCTTCTTTGAGAACTGCATAAAAAGCGATGGATAACCAGCATACATACACGTGCTGATACCATTATCCACAACCTCATACGAACGATTAGCAGCACCATTTTCATGAGTAAACTGGCGAACACTACGAAAGGCAAGGAATGGGCGGAACTGCAAAGTAGTCTTTGAGTGAGCCTCTAATAAAGTATAACGGATTAAAATACGGTCTTCATAATGCTGGAAGACAACCTCTTTTTTTAACAAGACACCACCTACCCTATAAAGCGTAGTTGGCACAGTATCACAGTCAAATTCACGAATATACTTATGTCCTTGTGGACTAAAGTTATTGCCCTGATACTTGTGCAAACCCAGATTGAAAGAGGCACCATGCTGAATGACGGTAGGGTCGAGCGAACTCAGCAGTACGTGATTCTCGTCGTCCAGTTCAGGAACAGGAACAACAAGCAGTCCATGGTACTTGCGTGTGTTACAATCAACAATCGTCGAACAAGAATAGGCACCAGAGCGATTCGTTCGTAACAGCTCTCTGGGAAGCGAATCTTGAAGATTGGTCATCAGAGCTTTTTCAAATTTTAAGTAGCTCATGTCTTTTAAGGTTTATTGTTTGGTTTTTATTTGTCCTTTGGTAGAAGTCTTTACAGACTTTGCCCTTCGGCTCTTCAAAGATACAAATATTTTTCATAATGGCATCATAAAGTAAGATAATATTTTCAATTATTAGTGTACAATAAAACATTCCTCTACAAGTCTCCCATTCTCATCTTCGAAATATTCTGTTTTCTTGTGTTTGCAGTTATAATACTTAATAGAATGAGAAGGGTAATATAGCTCTTATTACAAATTTACTTTTAATTTAATTTGCTGTCATTTTAACATTCTCATAGAACTAACTGTAAACTAATCTGTTAGCATCTTATATGAGATGACAGAAGTGACAGCAAATTTGATTTTTCTTTCAACTGGCTTATCAGTGCTTGAACATATTTAAACCCAAACCAATCATTAGACTACAATGTTTCAGAATTTCTTGTTTTTGTGTTGTTTCCTAACCAAGAAAGTCCTATTTTTTTAGAGTAAAATATAACATTTTTCGTAACAACAATCTACGCTTATCCAAACAATAGATTGCAGAATATTTAGCATACAAGACCATGCATACTAAGCACCAACACCATGTGTGCGAAGCCTCCGCACATATTGTGCGGGGCAATAAAACGTTAGCCAAAAAGGTAAGAAGAGAGTAACTACTATCTCTATAATAAGAGAGAGAATGCCACTAAAACCTACGTACACGAAAAAACTTTGCTGAGCACTCATAACCAGCATTCAACATTTCTATAAGTAGTTTAGACAAAATCTATAACTATTTAATAGTAAAAGGTTAATCTGGAATAAGGAAGTTTATAACTTCTTTCTCAACACCAATCGTAAACGTACCAACAGGCGTACCATTCAAGAGTCGACCATCAACACTGACAGGTGTGTGCTCAGCAATTTGTCCACTCAACTCCTGTGTTCTATATGGCATCACATTACGATGATTTAATATCTTATCCCGCAACAAGAGATACATTCCTTCCATTGCTTGCCACAGCTTTGGCTGAGAAACGATGGAAACATCGAGCAGACCATTATAAGGTACAGCATTCGGGGTCTGCCCATAACCCTGGGCATTACCAATACAAACAGTCATCAGACGCTGTTTTATACTATCTACATTGATTTTCAGCGACATGAAATAATCCATACGCTGAAACATTAGTAGGAAGCAAGAGAGGATGAAGGAGATTGTGCGGGATATAAAAAGGTGGCGCATACGGCGACGAAGACTCATGATATTTGCCACCATACCAATGTTTACACAGTTAAGAAAATATCGACGGCAACGCTCATTCTTCTTATTCTCGTAGCGAATACAGCCAACATCTACTCGTCTTACACGCTTCTGCTTGAGCCAAACAATCGTCTGTTCTAAGTGTGACTCATCGAAACCCCAGAAGTGTGCAAAGTCATTTAACACGCCATTCGGGATAACACCCAACGTAATACGCTCACGCTCTTCTGGTTCTAAGAGCATGAGATAGTTGACCGCATCATTTAACGCAGAGTCACCGCCATAGATAATAATAGTTTTATAACCATTACTAATCAGCATCCGCACGAGTCTATCCACACTACGTGGATTCTCACTTTGCACCATATCATACTGTATGTTGTGTGCTTGCAAACAGCGTTCAGCTTGTTCCCAACGCTTTACTGGATTACCAAGTAATCCTCCCTTCGGACAATAAATGATGCCCCATCTTCCTTCCTCTACCATAAGCTCAATATTTCTTCAACTTTATCTTCCATCTTTTGTGCAGCATTTACCCAATGAATCGTAAAGCCACGACGCTCCATACCACGAAACCACGTCATCTGTCGCTTAGCAAACTGATGAATGGCGATTTCTAACTGTCGGAACATCTCATTGTAAGACAGCTTTCCTATGAGATACTCTGTCACAAACTTATATTCCAAACCATAATAGATAAGGTCTTCTGCAGGTATACCCTGCTTCAGTAATCCTTCTATCTCGCCAACCATTCCTTCTTCAAGACGTGCTTTTAAGCGGTTGGTTATTTTCTTTCTTCGTGCTTCACGATCTATGTCTACACCTATTATTAATGACTCAATTGGTGGACATTGCCGCTCTTCTGTTGGCTTTGTGAGATTATAGGTTTCAATCTCTATCGCACGAATAGCACGCTGACAAGAGTCAACATCCGTCTTGTTGTGCATGACGGAATGATTCTTTTTCTTCAGTTCAACCAACATTGCCGTCAATTCCTCAAGCGACTTTTCCTCTAACTCCTTACGCAGTTCAGGATTCTGTGGCACTGGCGAAAGGCTATAACCCTTCAGCACAGCTTCAATATAAAGACCTGTACCGCCGCAGAGAATAGGCAACACTCCCCTACTCCGTATATCTTCATAACTATCAAGGAAATCCTGTTGATAGCGAAAAAGATTATACTTCGTACCTGGTTCACATATATCTATAAGGTGATAAGGTATTGCATGCCCCTCAACTGTGTAATCAGCCAAGTCTTTACCCGTACCAATATCCATGCCACGATAGACCTGACGGCTGTCTGCACTGATGATTTCAGCGTTAAGCCGGGCTGCCAAATGTGCAGCAAGATCGGTCTTACCCGAAGCCGTAGGACCAAGAATGGTTATCATACGCTTGTCAAGAGCTATACCTGCAGCCGTACCCTCACCTATCTGTTCGTTCTTCATGTCGCAAAGATAACAAAAAAATCCCTGCCAGCAAGCTGACAGGGACTATTATTTTATCCGTCAATCACTCTCTACGCAAGAGAGGATTGCAGATGAACTTCCGGTTGGTATTACTTCAACTCTGCGAAGTACTTGATTGTACGAACCATCTGAGAAGTATATGAGTTCTCATTGTCGTACCAAGAAACAACCTGTACCTGGTAGCAATCATCGCTGATCTTGCTTACCATAGTCTGAGTTGCATCGAACAAAGAACCGAAACGCATACCGATGATATCAGAAGAAACGATCTGATCCTCAGTATAACCGAAGCTCTCAGTTGAAGCAGCCTTCATTGCAGCGTTGATACCCTCAACAGTTACGTCCTTACCCTTAACAACAGCAACGAGGATTGTTGTAGAACCTGTTGGAGTTGGAACGCGCTGTGCAGAACCGATCAACTTACCATTCAACTCTGGGATAACGAGACCGATAGCCTTAGCAGCACCAGTTGAGTTAGGAACGATGTTGCAAGCACCTGCACGTGAACGACGGAGGTCACCCTTGCGCTGTGGACCATCGAGAATCATCTGGTCACCAGTGTAAGCGTGGATTGTTGACATGATACCTGACTGGATTGGAGCATATGCGTTCAACGCAGCTGCCATTGGAGCCAAGCAGTTTGTTGTACAAGAAGCTGCAGAAATAACAGTATCAGCTGCAGTCAAAGTCTTGTGGTTAGTATTGAAAACAACTGTTGGGAGATCGTTACCTGCAGGAGCAGAGATAACTACCTTCTTAGCACCAGCCTTGAGGTGAGCAGAAGCCTTCTCCTTAGATGTGTAGAAACCTGTACACTCGAGAACTACGTCTACGTTGTTAGCAGCCCATGGGCAGTTAGCAGCGTCCATCTCAGCAGAGATCTTAATCTCCTTACCATCAACGATGATAGAATTCTCAGTAGCCTCTACAGTGTGCTTACCCTCACCGAACTTGCCAGCGAAACCACCCTGAGCGGTATCATACTTCAACAGATGAGCAAGCATCTTAGGACTTGTCAAGTCGTTAATTGCAACAACCTCATAACCTTCAGCCTCGAACATCTGACGGAATGCGAGACGACCAATACGGCCAAAGCCGTTAATAGCTACATTTACCATTTTACTTTAAATTATTTATAAAAGTTTATAAAAACGAATTTCTTTTTACCTCCTTATAGAAGATTTTCTATCTTACGATTGCAAAGATACAATTTTTTTTTTATTTTTGCAGTCGCTTAGCGTATTAATTATTATAAAAAATAACTCGTTTCGCACACATAGGCAATTCTATGCAATCTAACGAACCAAGATTGCAAAGTCTATATAACAAAAGAAAGGGTATTAGTATAAAAACGCAAGACAAACAAACAAATTAACAACAAAATTAATTATGAGCAAACTTATTCAAGAATTCAAGGAATTTGCAGTAAAGGGTAATGCCGTTGATATGGCTGTCGGTGTAATCATCGGTGGTGCTTTCGGCAAGATTGTTTCATCTATCGTTGACGATATCATCATGCCTCCTATCGGATGGCTTATCGGTGGCGTTAACTTTTCAGACCTTAAGTACACACTTCCACAAGTAGAAATTCCTGGTGTAACTGCTCCTGCTCCAGCAACCATCAACTATGGTAACTTCTTGCAGACATTGCTTGACTTTATTATCATTGCTTTCTGCGTATTCATGATGGTAAAGGGTATCAACAAGCTCTCTAAGAAGAAGGAAGAGGAACCAGCTGCTCCTGCACCTGATCCAGAGCCAACTAACGAGGAGAAACTGCTCTCTGAGATTCGCGATTTGCTGAAGAACAAGTAAGTAACTATCTGAAATACAGATATAATCAGTCCGAAGATTCACTATGAGTCTTCGGACTTTTTTTTAACAACAGCGCTAATTTCTTTCCATTAAGATTACCAAACCACTTTTCCTTCCCGCCACCTTCGTCCTAATATCAGCCTTCTAAAGCTGTTAAAACACTGTTTCAAGACCATGAGCCTTACCCTTTATTCAGTCTACAAAGTGTTACTTTCGAATTTTCTTCACGATAAAAAAGAATTATTTTCATGAACATAAATATTTTTCTTCATGAAAATAAATATTTTTTTTCACGTAAATAATTTGCAATGATTAAAAGACTGTAATGAAACCAACCAAGTAAAACAAGACTTTACAACCTGATTATCAATGCAACAAACAATATCTTACACTATCCTAAAGTCCTATACAAATCCTGTTCTTATTTCTTTATAATATTGTATAACGAAAAATAGGGACACAACTGCGTCCCTATCCTTTTATTTTGTCTGTTTTCCTTCTTACTCCCACTCAATTGTTGAAGGTGGTTTTGAAGAGATATCATAACATACGCGGTTAACTCCCTTCACTTTACGAATGATTTCATTAGAAACATCTGCCATGAAATCATAAGGGAGGTGTGCCCAGTCAGCTGTCATTGCGTCCATTGATGTAACGGCACGGAGAGCAACTGGATGCTCGTAAGTACGCTCATCACCCATCACTCCTACTGAACGAATCGTAGAGAGCAATACGGTACCTGCCTGCCAAACATGGTCGTAAAGACTTGAACCATCTGGCATAGTATAGTTGTGCATCTTCTCAATATAGATATCATCTGCATCTTGAAGGATACGAACCTTATCACAAGTAATATCACCCAAGATACGAACAGCAAGACCAGGACCTGGGAATGGATGACGCTTGATAAGTCGTTCTGGCATTCCAAGCTCATAACCTACACGGCGAACCTCGTCTTTGAAAAGCCAACGAAGTGGCTCACAAAGTTGAAGGTGCATCTCTTCTGGAAGACCACCTACGTTATGGTGACTCTTGATAACCATACCCGTAATGCTAAGACTCTCAATACGGTCTGGGTAAATAGTACCCTGTGCGAGCCACTTAGCATCCGTAATCTTCTTAGCTTCAGCATTAAACACCTCAACGAAGTCACGACCAATAATCTTACGCTTCTGCTCTGGATCGGTAACACCTTCCAAATCCTTAAAGAACTGTTCCGATGCATCAACGCCGATAACGTTCAGTCCAAGTCCCTTATAAGCTTCCATCACCTTTGTAAATTCGTTCTTACGGAGCATACCATGGTCTACGAAGATACAAGTAAGGTTCTTACCGATAGCCTTATTGAGCAATACTGCACAAACAGAAGAGTCAACACCACCAGAAAGACCAAGGATAACGCGGTCGTTACCCACCTGCTCACGAATCTCCTGAACAGCACTCTCTACAAATGAAGCTGCACTCCACTCCTGCTTGCTACCACAGATATTCACAACGAAGTTCTCCAACAACTGCTTACCCTGCAATGAGTGGTAAACCTCTGGATGGAACTGTACTGCCCATACTGGCTGTGTCTTTGATGCAAAGGCAGCATACTTAACATCACCAGTAGAAGCTATAATCTCGTAATCCTCTGGGATTGCTGTAATCGTATCACCATGACTCATCCATACCTGCGAGCCTTTCTCAAAGCCTGCAAAAAGGCGGTTGTTAAGGTCGATACTCTCTAAGTTGGCACGACCATACTCACGTGTACCCGTCTGCTCAACCTTACCTCCATTTGAATAAGAGATGTACTGAGCACCATAACAGATACCGAGCACTGGAATCTTACCGATAAACTGACTGAGGTCTACCTTGAAAGCCTCTGGGTCATGTACGGAATAAGGTGAACCAGAAAGAATCACACCAATCACAGATGGGTCGTCCTTCGGGAACTTGTTGTAAGGGAGGATCTCGCAGAAGGTATCCAACTCACGTACACGACGGCCAATAAGCTGTGTCGTCTGTGAGCCGAAATCCAAAATGATAATCTTCTGTTGCATGTAAATGAATGTATTTAAAAATATCAGTTCTCCGTCTTGGAGCTTTGATACTCTGAATTTGCAATAAAGTCTTCAGCAGCTTGTAAGCTGTCGAGTTTGCCTACATCAAGTAGATGAAGGTCGGTTTTTAGTTCGCCACGGATATCAAGTGTGCCGCAATTGTTGAGATAGAAGTCCATAATGGGGAACTTATCCTTATCAACAGCCTCAACGGTTTGTACCGCAGAGGGAGCTAACACGTGTATACCAGAGAAGGCACAGAGGTAACAGTTGTTCTGATAATAAGAACTTTCTTCCTCTGTTGGTGAGACGAAATGCAACTGACGTATCTCGGCATGAGGTGACTTCACCTCGCCTGTAGCCACATTTGTCCAGCCCACCAAGCGCATATTACTATCAAATATCAAGTAACGTTGGGTCACACGACGGCTTACCAACAGCAGAGCATCTGCCTTTGTTTCTAAAGCATGGCGATAGAAAGCTGCTAAATCCACATTACTTAATATATCAACATTGTGAATCAGCACTGGCTGATGCTGATCAAAAAGCGAAGCAGCTCGCTTGATACCACCACCGGTGTCAAGGAGCTGCTCTGTTTCATCAGACACATAGATATCCACACCATAGTTGTGTGCATCCAAATAGTCTGTTATCTGGTTTGCAAAATGATGTACATTAACAACCATACGACTGCATCCAGCATCTATTAATCTCCTGATTACATGCTCAAGCAG
The DNA here is from genome assembly GCF_000517825.1 of Prevotella sp. ICM33. NCBI lineage: Bacteria > Pseudomonadati > Bacteroidota > Bacteroidia > Bacteroidales > Prevotellaceae > Prevotella > Prevotella sp. ICM33. The sequence goes on along the minus strand of NZ_JACD01000105.1, from coordinate 380 downwards.
TGGAGCACCTCCCACCCTTACCAACGCTTTTGGCATTGTGTCAGTAAGCGGTTTCAAACGGGTACCGAGTCCGGCTGCAAAAATCATTGCCTGCATTTGCTTTTCTTTTTATGCCTACAAAATTAATGCTTTTATTTCAGTCTACAAAGGAATGACGGACATAAATCAAAAAGAAAAAGGTTTAGTTTGTATCTTATCGTTATAATATAGTCACAGAGTAAGGATAAAAAAAGTTCTTCCGTTAAATTTGTAGATTGTTAACAAAATGAGATTAATCCACATACATGGTATGATTTGCTCTAATTAAATGGTTTTATGGAGAAGAATAAACTACATGATAAATGTAATTAGGTGCGATGTCTATCTGCCTTCTACAAACA
>NZ_JACD01000104.1:0-6283 GCF_000517825.1 Prevotella sp. ICM33 | reverse complement strand
AAATAAAGGGATTACAAGAGATTTTAGGTCTCTTTTTGTCACTTATACCAAAATTTCAGATAAAGATACAAAACACTTTATAATAATATTATTCCTCAAAATATCTTCACATACAGCACATTCAAATTTGCTGTCACTGCTATCACTCCAACGCAAGATATAACATGTTGGATATAAAGACAATACGCAAAATGTTAAAAATGACAGCAAACTATTTTCAAAATAATCACAGAGAAAGATTCCTCATTTATTTAAATGTGACATCATCGTATAACTGAAAAACGACAATAAAATAAAGGACATCTGGAGACAGAACGTCACCAGATATCCTTTTAATATTCTATATAGTTGTTTTAGAACTATACGCTTTCCATGAAAAGAGAAGGACTTATATCCCTTTTATATTGAATTTAAGCTCTTTATTTGACTGCTGCAGCCTTCTCAGCCTTAAGGCGTTTATGCTCCTCCAGCATCTTTGCAGCACGCTCATGGGCGATACGAGCAGGTTCGCTTGTAGCCTCATCTTCAGGACGGATACGCATAGTGTTGGCAAGATTAACAAGATCTTTCACAGCTTCTCCACCTGCAATAAGTCCAGCCGCAGCTGGTACCCACGCATTAGAACTTGGAATAGTATGGCGGTCAGTACACTTACGCATATCCTTATCGGGACAGATGCAGTGGAAACGACAAGATATTTCTGGTTGTTCGATACTCTCAAGCGGTTCTTCAGGACTGTATACTACCTTAAGACGCTTTATCTTCGTCTTACGGAGTTTCTTACGAATCACCTTTGCCAATGGATCGTTGATAGTCTTGAAGATGTCAGTCACACGGAACTGTGTGGCATCAAGTTTATAAGCAGCACCCATACAAGAAAGCAATGGGATATTCATTTCATGACAACGATAGATAAGATCAAGCTTAGCTGTTACAGTATCAATACAATCAATGACATAATCATAATGAGAGAAATCGAACTGATCGGCGTTATCAGGCAAATAGAATGTCTGATATTTCCGCACGATACATCGTGGATTGATTGAGTGAATGCGCTCTTCAGCGACATCTACTTTATGCTTTCCCACTGTTCGAGTGGTAGCAAGGAGTTGTCGGTTGACATTTGTTAGACAAACACGGTCGTCATCAATAACATCAATAGCTCCCACGCCACTACGTGCCAATACTTCTACAGCATATCCACCAACACCTCCAACACCGAAGACAGCGACACGACTACCATTAAGCGTGTCGATAGCGGGCTTACCAAGAAGAAGTTGGGTTCTTGAAAATTGATTCTGCATTGTTTTATTATTATCCTTTATTTAGAGTGCAAAGATAGTGCAAATGAGAACAAAAGAAAGCTTGCTTTCACTTTGTCGAGCGCAGCCTATCTTATGCAAAGATAGTGCAAATGAGAACAAAAGAAAGCTTGCTTTCATTTTGTCGAGTGCAGCCTATCTTATGCAAAGATAGTGCAAACGAAAACAAAAGAGAGCTTGTTCTCATTTTGTCGAGTGCAGCCTATCTTCTACAAAAGTACGAAAAAAAATTGAGAAAAAGGGTCAATTCTATTTTACTAAGCGTATTGACAGGGGTTCAACCGTAATCAAATGACGTTTATAGAGGTCGCCAACAGCTCTTTTATACACCTTCTTTGATACCTGAAAACGGCGTTTAATATCCTCTGCTTCACTCTTATCGCCAAGATCACATACCCCACCATTATCTTTCAGATATTGAAGCAGGACCTCTGCAAAGCCTTCCGCATGCTGTTGACCTGTTGGTTGAAGTGTACAATCAATCTTACCATCACGACGAACCGTTGAGATATAACCCTTTAAGCGATCACCAGTATGAACATATTGGAACACCTGATCCTCATAGATAAGGCCTGGATACTTATTATCAACAATAACTTTGAAGCCAAGGTCAGTCTTCTGCCATATCAACAAGTCAACTTCCTGTCCATGCTTATAACCTCGTGGCTGTTCGTCAAGATAATGCTCTACCTTTGCAGAGGCAACAAGGCGATAGCTCTCTTCATCAAGATGAATATAAACGATATAGCTATTGCCGATAGTCATACGCTTCTTTTGTTCACGGAAAGGACAGAAGAGGTCTTTCATCACACCCCAAGAGAGGAATGCACCATACTCATTTACCCATGAACACTCCAAGTAAGCGAAGTCGCCTACCTGCGCCAAAGGTTCCTCAGTAGTAGCAATCGGGCGTTCATCCTGATCAAGATAAACGAATACTTCCAGTTCATCCCCAATCTCTGTTCCCTCTGGCACATATTTCTGAGGCATGAGTATCTCACCAGCCGGTCCACCATCAAGGTAGATTCCGAATGGATCACCATTGCCTTCACGTAAGGCAATCTTCTGTACTGTGAGCGTATTGTATGCTCCAAGTTTTATTTTAGACATATTCCTATTTTTAAGTTGTCTGAAGCCAGAATGACATAAAGAAATATTCTTTCAATGACATATTTTCTTATCGAGCTTTCGCTCGATTTACCTTTTAGTTATGAGGGTTATAAACCCTATACTTACGTTTAATCTCCAGCCGTTCAGTCGAGCCAAAATTTATAAGCAGCCCATTATCTATTCCAGACACAGAGAGATAGTTTACAAGCTGAATTGCGTGTGCTGGTAATAACTGAGCAACAGCTTTTAGTTCTATGATAACACATCCTTCTACAACAATATCTGCTCTGAAATCACCTATAATATGTCCTTTATATCGAACAGGCATTTCTACTTCATCCTCCACTTTAAGTCCAGCTTCTCTGAGTTCTATCAGCAGTGCTTTTTTATAAACACTCTCTAAATACCCAGCAACAAAATGGCTCCGCACCTCATAGGCTTTATTGATTATCAGCTTTATAACTTCTTCAGTATTCATCAGGCTATTAATAATTATTAAGTTAATCGTCTACAAACATACTCTATAAAGAATATGTCATTAAAAAATATGTCTTTATGTCATTCTGGCTTTCAACAAACATCATTTTGTCTCTTGACAAACGTCATTCTGTATCAAGCCATCTTTAAGATGTATCGTTCTATCTGTTATCTGTGCAAGCCCCTCATCGTGTGTAACGATTACAAACGTCTGACCGAACTTATCACGGAGATCGAAGAAGAGCTGATGTAACTCCTGCTTGTTTTTCGAATCCAAACTACCCGAAGGCTCATCGGCAAGGATAACAGCAGGGTTGTTTACCAACGCACGAGCTACTGCCACACGCTGCTTCTCACCACCTGAAAGTTCGTTAGGCTTATGATTAGCACGATCGCTCAAGCCCATAAATTCCAATAATTCTTCGGCACGCTGACGTGCATCCTTATTCTTCTTGCCAGCAATATAAGCAGGAATCATAATATTCTCAAGAGCTGTAAACTCAGGAAGAAGCTGATGAAACTGGAAGACAAAGCCTAAGTGCTGGTTGCGGAAATCACTCAACTTACCAGCTGACAGGCTGCCCACGTCAATACCATCCACAACAACAGAGCCACTATCTGGCTTGTCCAGCGTTCCAAGTATCTGTAACAAGGTGGTTTTACCAGCTCCAGAAGGACCAACAATACTGACAACCTCTCCCTTTTCAATACGAAGGTCAATACCCTTCAACACTTGAAGCGAGCCAAAGCTTTTAGTTATGTTCTTAATATCTATCATATTCTATTCTTTTATTGGGGCTATTAAGCTTATTGGCCATATTAGCCTAATTGGCCTAATTAGCCTAATATCCTCTTACACCTTATTATGAATCCACTCTCTTACAGCCTCATAAGCACTGCGTTCCTCCGTATGCTGTGGCTGAGCGAAGGTCATATCATCCATCTCACTACCATACTGATCTGGGAAGATAATCATGATTGTCTTACCTTTAATAAACTTATTCAGTTCTTCAGGAAGTCTTTCCATTGCCGTCTTATAAGATATCGTACCCTTACGTGCTGTTACTATGACAAAGAGGTGGTCCTCTCGAACCTGCGAACCAAGCGTTGGCAATTCCTTCCAATGCACCATCTCTTCATATTCAGCCCTAACACTTGGGAAGCGATTGCGAATAAACTCATTGACAAGTTGCAACGTTTCGTTACGTCCATGGAATGCTATACGACACTCCAAGTTGCCTGCCATACGTGCCAATCGTTCCAACCAACGATAAAAACCGGGTTCAAACTCAGCACGAGAAGGGATTGCCACCTGTATTCTGCGAATTGTATTCAGTGGTTGTAAGATACGTGTCACGATAATCTGACGGCTCAAACCATTGTATAGACTTCGCGTAAATTCTCCCCAAAAGCTACGATTAATCTCCTTATGGAAGTGTAATCCCATCAGAATCTCTGACGCTTGAAACTCTTTAAAAGCATGTTTAATACCATTGGCAATATTTGCTGCAACACGTACCTGCGTCACCATCGGTACATCAGATGCACTCGCCAAATGGCAAAGATGGTCCAACAAACGCTGTCCCTCTGCCTGATTATGGCGCATATTCACATCATCATATACCACATTCAATGCCACTAACTCTCGTTTCAAGCGTGGATTACGCATCAATGTAGCCATGGTTATGAGGTTATCAGAATACTCTGGATACTTCACTGGAATAAGAATCTTCTCATCATCGAGGTTCTTCATCATATTCTGATCTTCCTTTTCCTGCAAACGGAGACGTTGTGCAGCACGTTCTGTAATGACGGTTGAGATGACACAGGTAAAGAGTATCATAATTACTATTCCATTCAAAACCTCGTCACCAAAGAGATATTGACCTGGTGCCACTTCTAATCTACGCCCTACCATCACCATCGCAATAGCTCCAGCAGCATGGGCACTGGTCAAACCAAACATCATATGACCAGCCAACCAAGACATACGGAAGATACGAGCTGCCAAATAAGCTGCTACAGCCTTACCCAAAGTACCGAAGAAGACAATACAGAATACAACCCAAAGTATCTTACTTCCTGCAAAAAGCAAGCGTACATTAATCAGCATACCAACTCCGATAAGGAAGTAAGGAATGAAGAGTGCATTACCAGTAAACTCTATACGGTTCATCAATGGAGATACCTTTGGCACAAATCTATTCAATATCAAACCTGACATGAACGCTCCAAAGATTCCTTCTAAACCCACTGCATCCGACAATGCTGCCGAGAGAAACACCACTGCAAGGATAAAGATAAACTGCATCACAGCGTCTGAATATCGACGAAGGAACCAACGTGTCACACGTGGTATCACCATAATCAAGCCCACACAATAAGCCACAAACTTCAAAATGAATAGTAGCCAAAAGAGTATGCCGCCATTGCCATGAAACGAATTGACGATGGAAGCCATGACTATCAAAGCCATAAAGAGCGCCATCATAGACGAACCCACACTCAGCATCGTACTCGTATGTCGTGTTAATCCGTATCGTCCCACTATCGGATAGGCTATCAACGTATTAGAAGCCATGATTGCCGCAAGCAGAAGCGATGCCAAAGGGATATAGCCCAAAAGGCTGACACCCATAAAATAGGTCATTGCAAAGGGGACAAGGAAGGTCAACATACCGAAAATCATCACCCTATTACGGTTTTTCTTCAGTCCCTCCATATCCATTTCCAGACCTGCAAGGAACATGATATAGTACAGTCCTACACGTCCAAAAAGTTCAAACGAGGCATCACGACCAAGAATATTCAGTCCATATTTTCCAACAAGGACACCTGCCAACACCATACCGATGATATGTGGAATGCGCAGTCGTCCCATGATGATAGGCGAAAGCAATATCATCAGCAAAACAACAAAGAAAATCAATGTCGGGTCGGTTATCGGGAAATATTGAGATAAATTCAGCATGCGTATCTATAAATTACTGTCTGCAAAGTTACGAAAAAACTTTGGCAACCACCTAATAATACGTCTCTAATAAGGGTTCTTTCGTTGAAACTATAGGAAAAGCATCCACTCATTTAGCGAAAGAACCGAAGTTACTCATTTAACAAGAACATAGCTAAGACTCTCAACTTCCTTCTATATTATCGTCCTCCGACACAGAAAACCTTTTCATCTAAATCCATCAAAAACACAGAAAAGACTCTGAAAAATCATTACATTAATTCGATTAAACTTCCTTCAAAATCAAGTAAAAAGCCACATAGAAAGCGACTTTACAACCAACAGAGAATCAAATAGTTATAAAGCAGCAAAGTAAAAGGTGCTTAATTGGACTTCAAAAGGGCGTTAGTAAGGGTCTTAAAGG
>NZ_JACD01000103.1:0-5939 GCF_000517825.1 Prevotella sp. ICM33 | reverse complement strand
TGTTTTGTCTGGGTGTTGGGTGTTGATTGTTCGGTGATGATGTAAAGTGCGCATCCGAGGGAACATGTTTGATCTGGGTGTTGGGTGTTGATTGTTCGGTGATGATGTAAAGTGCGCATCTGAAGGAACATGTTTGGTCTGGGTGTTGGGTGTTGATTGTTAGGTGATGATGAATAAGTGCGCATCCGAGGGAATATGTTTGGCTTGGGTGTTGGGTGTTGATTGTTAGGTGATGATGAATAAGTGCGTATTTGAGGGAACATGTTTAATAAATAAAAAGAGGTGATTGCCATGTTGGTAACCACCTCTTTGTTTCTTTATACTATTTAGATTATAGCTTGATAGAGTAGTTTAATACGTACTATATTCAAGCTTATGCTAATCTATCTCTTGTGTTGTAGACTTATTTCAACTTAGCTTCAAGATTCTTCAGCATGTCAACAGTCATAGCGTCGAGGTCATACTGAGGTTTCCAATCCCATTCAGCGCGTGCGCAACTGTCGTCAAGACTGTCTGGCCAACTGTCAGCAATACCCTGCTTGAGTGGGTCTACGTCGTATTCCATCTCAAAGTCTGGCTTGTAACGCTTGATAGCATTGAAGATTTCTTCAGGGTCGAAGCTCATTGAAGCAATGTTGAAACCATTGCGATGAACCAAACGAGTTGGATCAGCTTCCATCAATGAGATAGCTGCGTGCAAACCATCTGGCATGTACATCATGTCCATCAGTGTTCCCTTCTTGATAGGACACACGAACTTCTCACCACGAACAGCAGCGTAATAGATGTCAACTGCATAGTCAGTAGTACCACCACCCGGAGGAGTTACATAGGAAATCAAACCTGGGAAACGTACTGAACGGGTATCAACACCATACTTCTTAAAGTAGTAGTCGCTGAGCAACTCTGTGGTAACCTTTGACACACCATAGATTGTACCAGGGCGTTGAACAGTGTCCTGTGGCGTCTGTGTGTGAGGTGTACTCAAACCGAATGAACCTATAGAACTTGGAGTAAAGACCGCACAGTTGTTCTCACGTGCTACTTCCAAGATGTTCCACAGCCCGTCAATACCGATTTTCCAAGCCAGTTGAGGCTTCTTTTCAGCAACTACAGAGAGTAATGCTGCAAGGTTGTAGATGGTGTCAATGTTGTATTTCTTAACAACATCGGCAATCATCTCTGGGTTAGTAACGTCGGCCTCTGCTGATGGACCGCTTTCTTTCAGTTCACCTTTAGGTTCTGCTCCTTTAATGTAACCAGCAACAATGCTGTCGTTTCCATAACGTTTTCTAAGTTCTCGGGTAAGCTCTGAGCCGATTTGACCTGTAGAGCCTATGACCAATACATTTTTCATAAATATTGTTAAGCTTAAATATAACTGGTTGCAAAGTAAGCATATTTTTTGTTGATAACGCACTATTAGGTATTAAAATTATTAAAAAATTAAGTCATCACGTAAAAAAAAACTCCTTAACGTCCTTTTTCTCGTTTTTTATAAGTTACTTTGCCTACTAATAAATAAAATCTAATGTTATGTACGGTAAGATGAAAGAACATCTCAGTAATGCACTTGCTGAGATTAAAGAAGCAGGACTTTACAAAGAAGAAAGAATCATTGAGAGTCCTCAAAGTGCAGCAATCGAAGTAAAAGGTAAGGAAGTTTTGAACTTCTGTGCTAACAATTATCTTGGTCTTTCTAATCATCCACGTTTGATAGAAGGTGCTAAGAAGATGATGGACAAGCGAGGATTCGGTATGTCCTCTGTTCGTTTTATCTGTGGAACACAAGACAGCCACAAGGAACTTGAAGCTGCCATCTCTGATTACTTCAAGACTGAAGACACGATTCTCTATGCTGCTTGCTTTGACGCTAATGGTGGAGTCTTTGAGCCATTGCTCACCGATCAGGATGCTATTATCTCTGACGCACTCAACCACGCCTCTATTATTGATGGTGTACGCCTTTGTAAAGCGAAGCGTTATCGCTATGCAAATGCTGACATGGCAGATCTTGAGCGTTGTCTACAAGAGTCACAGGAACAGCGTTTCCGTATCATCGTTACTGATGGTGTGTTCTCTATGGACGGTAACGTTGCTCCAGTTGACAAGATTTGCGACCTCGCTGAGAAGTATAACGCTCTCGTGATGGTTGATGAGTCTCACTCTGCCGGTGTCGTTGGTGCTACTGGTCATGGTGTAAGCGAACTCTGCAAGACCTATGATCGTGTGGATATCTACACTGGTACACTCGGTAAGGCATTTGGTGGTGCACTCGGAGGATTTACTACTGGCCGCAAGGAAATCATTGACATGCTTCGTCAGCGCAGCCGTCCTTACCTCTTCTCTAACTCACTTGCACCTTGTATTATCGGTGCCAGCCTTGAAGTGTTCAAGATGTTGAAGGAGAGTAATGAACTTCATGACAAGCTTGTTGAGAACGTTAACTACTTCCGCGATAAGATGATGGCTGCTGGTTTTGATATTAAACCAACCCAGAGTGCTATCTGTGCGGTAATGCTTTACGATGCTAAGTTGTCTCAGGTATATGCAGCTAAGCTCCTTGAAGAGGGTATCTATGTAACTGGTTTCTATTATCCAGTAGTACCAAAGGGCGAGGCTCGTATTCGTGTTCAGCTCTCAGCTGGTCATAATCGTGAGCAACTTGACAAGTGTATCAACGCTTTCATCAAGATTGGTAAGGAACTTGGTGTGTTGAAATAGTCTACTTGTAGACACTGATTAGTAGTCAGCACCATTGGTGCTCAGCGTCAGCACGTGTGGTGCTGTTGGTAAGCACCATATGTGCGGAGTACGAATAGATTATTAAAAGATAGAAAAGGAGCGAGTGCCGGGATAGGTACTCGCTCTTTGTTATTGGATAGTTGTTTATCGGATAACGCTTGTGTAACGACTACTTTGTGTGATGATGCGTACCACGTAGGTTCCCTTTGGAATGGAGAGGCTAAGGTTGTCGGTGCCATTCGCAGCACTACTTGCTACCAACATACCATTCATGCCATATAGCTCCACACGCTTCAAGCCCTGCTGCTGTATGTGTAAGCGACCGTCAACGAACTGCAGTGCAGGTTTGATGCTCAATTCCTCCACACCATCTGTTCCTCCCTCAGGATATTTGTCATAGGGTCCATTGATAAGGGAAAGGTAAGGTGACGTTGTCGAAATTGGTAATAAGTCGACATTCTTTCCGTCTACCACACCAAACAATGCCACTCGATAGCGTCGGTTATTGATGAGTTTCTCGGTCTTTGGATCAATCCAGTCGCTGGTTATTATTGCCATATTATCAGCCTGTGCGAGGTCTACCTGTATCGGATTCTTCGTCACTTGGATAGACATACCCGTCACAGTGTCGATAAGATAGAACGTCAGACCACCCTTGTATTGTACGTTCTTTGCAAGAGATGCAATACATGCGACTCTGAATGTTGGACTTTTTGATACATCAAAGTTCTCCATTGGGACACTTCCTTCCTCGTTATCTTGCGCATAAACAGTCGCTTTTGAGAAGATACCAGTCTGACTCTTTTCCTCAATCGTCAGTGTATAAGGTTCTTGTGAAGCACTTTCACGTACCTGACAGCTTACGTTGTCGGCATTGGTGATAGTCGTGCGCAAGTGATAAGTACCCGAAGCAATGTCGTAAGGAAGGTTGAATGGGAGTCTAACACGCTTGGTTGTGAAGACATCAAAGTCAACCACCTCATCCGTCTGTGTGGTATATACCACCTTATTCTCACTGTTGAGGAGTTCTACTTTTACGCTTCCGTTGAAGAAATTAGCATCTAATTTTCGGATGTTCAGACGGAGAACATTCGGCTCACCTAACATCATTTTGTTGTCTAACTTAGGCTCGGTTGTGAGCTGGAAGGTCGACTTTTCCGTTGGCAATTCTAAGTAAGTTATCTTAGCATTTTCCACCTTCATTACGATACGTGGGGCTTTCTTCATACGCGCCCAAGCACCTAATGTTCCATCTTCCAGCATCTGTGCAGCAATAGGATAGAGTGAATAGGTGCCGTTTGTAAGGGTAGAGAAGTCGAGTGTGAAGGTTATCTTGTCATCTATTACACCTCCAGAAACCCACTTCCCTTCGTTAAAGACAAATCGTTCCTTAGTAAATATCTTCCTTCCATCCTGTCCATAAGGTGTTACCTTTACCAGTTTGCCCTCTTGGTCATAGATTCCCAAACCGATATCGCCTACAAGTTCACTTTGACTTTGATTGATAAATCTTGAATACATCACCTTAGCAGTAGCAGATAAGGTTGTTGGAGCATCTCCTACAAACGCCATATCACTTCCGTAATCGAAGTTGATATTAGGCGACTGATACGCTATATCATCATCAATCTTAGGTGTATTAGGTTTGTTGGGATGTATCGCAATGACATGAAGGCGTTTGTTAAAGCTATGCTGTGCACCATTAAACTCACTACCTGTAGACGTTACACTCAAGGTAGCAAGTGAGTAATAGCCATTTGCCTGACCATTCCATCCAAAGTTCATGTGGAACCTATCCTCCTCATCAAAGCCATCGCAAACCCACGCATGACCACCTCCAGTCTTCGAATCACCAGATATGTAGAGTGGGAAACCATTGCGGAGCTCTTTCTTTACAATCTCGATAAAGTTGTCAATACCCTCATATGATCTGGTTACCATTGAGGCATCATAGTCGAAGTAATTGCGCAATGCACGCTCAGCCATATAGCTCTGTGTGCCACTTGCCCTATCCGTGTATTGCATATTGGTTGCAATACCCACATCATTCATCAACAAAGCCACAGCATCTTCCTGTTTTGTAGTAATGTTTCTGCGGTTATAATCAGGCAACATGTTATCCCAATCGTAGTGTGACTTTGTAAAATCGGCTGAGCGAACAGTGTTATCAAACTTCACCGTATAGCTTTCTTGTCCCTTTCCCTGTGCTGGCCATTTATGGTAATACATCACCTGTGCAACTGCAGTAGCCACACACCCCGTTACATATTGGGTCAGCTTGCTGTAGGGGTAGTCCTGTCCCCACTTGCTTTTTAGCAAAGGCTGCACAGCATCAGCTGTTTTTGTTGCTGCTCCTGCACGTGTGGTAAGCGTCTTATGCTTGCCCAACTCCTCATATACCTGTCGATAGGAATCAAAGAGATAACGTGCTTCGGGATTGAGGTTAGCCATATCAATCGAAGCCTCTTTGCTATAAGCTAACACCTTACCCATCTTGTCATCGCCTGCAATAACTACAAAACCTTTGCCTGCATCATCGTTGAAGACGTAGTAAGGTTGTTGTGTTGCCGTTGCTGCCGCACGTGTTTTTATGTTTTGAGCAGCTGTCTTGCTGACATTTACATAGGTTCTTGCTATGCGTAAAGCAGTGTTGAAATCAACATTGTCAGCATAGTTCGCTGTTACAGAAAGTAGGAGGGAAAGAATGAGAAAACTTCTTCTCAATAGGATATTCTGTGCTGAAAAGACAGTTTTTTTGCTATTAATTTGAAATATTGAATATGTCATATCAGGTTTATACCAATGAATTATAGGTTGCAAAGGTACACTATTTTTTTTGATTTCTCTATATATATTAGGAACGGATTGGGGATTAATATATCGATAAAGGGTTGAAATTAATGTGTAATCAGGTGTTAAGACTTATATATTTGCATGGTAACTCTCTCCTAAATTGATACTATGGCAAATCCGTAATCTACAAATAGCTTATTCCTATTAGCCTAATTAGGCTAATTAGACTGATAGGTCCAATTGGGCTAATAGTTTATTATTTTGTTATAATTTTTCATATCATGATTTTAAATACATGCTCTTTTGGCTTCTAAAAGACGCCCGATAGGCTTGCAAAAGGTGTCCTTTAAGCCCCTTACTAAGGCCCTTTTGAAGTCTTATTAAGCACCTTTTATTTTACT
>NZ_JACD01000102.1:0-9614 GCF_000517825.1 Prevotella sp. ICM33 | reverse complement strand
CTTAAAGGGCACCTTTTGCAAGCCAAAAGGGCGTCTTTAAGAAGCCAAAAGAGCACTTTTTCAAAATTATGATGTGAAAAATTATGACAGAATAATAAGTTGTTAGCCTAATTAGCCCAATTGGACCAAATAGCCTAATTAGGCTAATAGGAATAAGTTGTTTGTAGAAGGCAGATAGACTTCACACCTAATTACATTTATCATGTAGTTTTTCCCCATTCTAAAAACATCTTATTGGGGGCAACCATACCATGTATGTGGATGAATCTCATTCTATTAACAAGCTACGTATTTAACGGAAGACCTTTTCTTTATACTTTTCTCGTCATTTTGTTTGCTTTTCTCAGTAACAAAGACTATATTTGTTGTCTTAATACTTTGAAAGTCTAACTAAATGAGAAATCTACTATTGACCTGCCTTTTAGGGCTTTTTAGCCTCACTTCTACAGCACAACAGACCTATGATTGGGAAGAATTGCTTGAAGAACTCTATGCAAGTAACGAAGAAAACGTGGATGCAAAGGAGGAAACCTTTGAACTATTAGCCGACCTTTCAGAACATCCACTCAACCTCAATACGGCAAGTAGGGACGAACTTGCACGTATCCCGTTTCTTACAGCAGAACAAATTGAAGATATACAAGCCTATGTTTATCAATATCATGGTATGCAGTCATTGGGTGAGTTGGCTATGATTGAATCCTTAGATGCTCTCCGTCGCCAGCTTCTTCCTTATTTTGTCTATGTCTCTCCAGTAGAAGAACAGCACCAGTTTCCTACATTTAAATCAATTATAAAAGGTGGAAAGCACACCATCTTATTGACCGCTCATATCCCTTTTTATCAGCGTGAAGGCGACCAGAAAGGCTATCTTGGCTATCCTTATGCCCATTCTTTCCGTTATTCCTTCCGTTATGGCGATTATGTTCAGGCAGGATTGGTAGGCGCACAAGATGCTGGTGAACCCTTCTTTGCGTATGGTAATCGTCTTGGTTATGACCATTATAGTTTTTACTTGCTGTTAAGAAAGATGGGACGGTTGAAGACTTTGGCTGTAGGACGGTATAAAGTGAACTTCGGACAAGGACTCATTATCAACAATTCCTTTGGCTTTGGGAAACTTGCCATGCTCTCAACGTTAGGTAGACAATCAACAGGTATTCGCGCACATTCCTCTCGTTCGGCTGCTAATTATCTGCAGGGAGCAGCTGCAACGGTGGAAATAGCAAAGCATCTTGACTTAACCACCTTTCTTTCTTACCGCAGTATAGATGCTACACTTACGGATAGTGGAACCATTAAGACAATACTCAAGACAGGTTATCACCGCACTGTGCGTGAGATAAACAGTAAAGATGCTGCTACACAGTTTACTGCAGGAACCCATCTCGGCTGGTCATCGGGTGCTTTTCGTGTGGGATTGTCGGGCGTTTATACTTGTTTCAACAAGGAGTTAACACCCAATACAACTTTATATTACCGCCATTATGCACCTTCTGGGACTAACTTTTGGAACGTAAGTGTAGACTATAGCTATCAACATCCTCATTGGTCATTGGCTGGTGAGACGGCAATGGATAGCAAGGGAAGCATTGCAATGGTGAATAACCTTTCCTATTTGCCTACTTCTAAGCTCTCTTTACTTGCCGTTCAGCGTTATTATGGCTACCAATACACTGCACTCTTCGCACGTAGTTTTGGTGATAATGGGGCGGTTCAGAATGAAAGTGGATTGCTCATTGGTGCGAATTGGAATGTAAAACGGGGTTTGTCGCTCATGGCTTATACTGATTTCGCTTATTTCTCACACCCTCGTTTTGGCGCACATACAGTTAGTAAGGCATGGGATAACCTACTGATGCTTACCTATAGCCGTCAATGTTGGGCGCTCTTGGCTCGCTATCGCTTTAGAATACGTGAGAAAGATAATCGAGATAAGACCACTCTTGTAAACGAAGTAACGCAACGTGGTCGCCTTTCTTTGGCTTATTCGGCAGAGTCTTGGAGCTGTAAAAGTCAGTTGGATGTCGTTGCAAGCAATTATCTCAAGCGTAGTTTCGGTTATATGGTGAGTGAGTCTGGGGCTTGGAAACCGCTTTCATGGCTCACGCTGAATGGTATGATTGGTTATTTTCAAACGACAGATTTCGCCTCACGTATCTATGTTTACGAGCGTGGTCCACTCTATTCTTTTAGTTTTCCTGCCTTCTTTGGTAAGGGTATGCACTATAGTCTGTTTGTTCGGGCAGACCTATCGAGCCGTCTTATGATAATTCTTCGCAGTTCAACCACGCATTATTTCGACCGTGATCATATATCCTCAGGACTTCAGCAAGTCAACTCCTCAACGCTAAGTGGACTCGATATTCAGTTGCGTTGGCGGTTTTAGGTGCTGATACTTTATGTGATTACGATTTATGGGGACAATAGCGTAGGGCGTTACTCACCAAAGGCTTCATAGTTTCCCATCCGTAAGAGCATTGGGAAATGGCGTCGGTAGCGATAAAGAGAGAAGTCGCCTTTGTCGTCAAACGCCGTAAAATCGAATTGATGTGTGGCTTGATACTTTGCAGTAGAATTGTGTTCTTCAACGTAGATGTTCGTCAGGCAGGGTTGTTCACCACACATATTGATAAAGAGTTGGTAGGTATATTTGTATCCTTGTCCAGCCTCATAACTCAGTTCTATACCCTCTTTTCCTGTCCTAATCTCCTCAAAACTTAGCATTGTATCCGCCTCGGTGTTACGGATAACATTGCTATAAACCCATCTTTTTCCCTTGTATTCAATGGCAAGAAGACGGTCGGTAAAGATCGAATCTGTGATGCTGTCTATGCTTGTCGTCATCGTTATCGGAGACAAAATAGCGGCATTCATTCCCTTGAAAGATGCTTCACCCGTCTTCACATAGAAGTTAGATATCTTAAAGCCTTTCCATGTATAAAAGCCCTTCCAACGGTTTGGTGTAGGATAACTAAGCGTTATGGTGTTATTCACAAAACTTGTCAGATGCTGAATAGGTCTTCCGCAATAGGCTATGACCGTGTCGGCATCAACATCATATCCGTCCTCTATCAGTGGATTATCAGCCTTTTTACTTGTCTTTGTGGTATCGGCAGAAAGGTTGAAAGCCATGCAATTAACAGCAAACAGCGTGAATAATAAAAAATAGAAAACCTTTCTTCTCATATTCCTAATCCTCTTTCGTTTTATAATTAACTATCGATTCTATTCTTTCCTATGGTTGCAAAAGTAATTAAAAGTACCGATATAAACAAGCAAGAACGATGTTTGCCGAATTATTTACATGAAAATAAATATTTTTTGTCGTGAAAATAAATATTTATCTTTATGAAAATAAATTCTTTTTTACATGAAAATAATTCGCAGGAGAAATTTGTTGTGCTATTGCGCTACTTTCTTTTTGGTTAGTAAACACATACAATTTAGTGATAATAAAAGCTGTATTCTGTCGCTTGTTATCCTTCTTTTTATTTATATTTGCAAGTGAAATTAATTCTATATATGATATGAAACAAGTCTGTAAGTTAATTCTTTATTTGTTCTGTGTGGCAATAGTGCTAACTGGTTGCCGTGATAAAGTACAGTCAAAAGCTGAAACTGCAGACTCTTTGGCGGCAGTAGGGCAGAGAGTGAGTCGTATATCAAAGTCGGAAAAGAAAGAAGATATGCGTCAGTATGATGTTGCTGACCAGAAGCGAATAACTGATTTCATTCCCAAAGGTTATAAACTATTTGAGAAGATTTCGGGTGACTTGAACAAAGATGGGCTTGAAGACTGTGTGTTAATCATCAAGGCAACACGCAAGGATGGCTTCGTAAAAAACAGTTTTGATAAAGTGGTAGATCGTAATCGTAGGGGTATCATCATACTGTTTACCGAGAAAAATGGTTATAAACTTGCGTCGAAGAATTACAATTGCTTCTCATCAGAGAATGAAGAAGGGGGTGTTTATTATGCTCCAGAACTGTGGGTAGAGGAGAGAAAAGGGAATCTTTATTTGCGTTATTGTCATGGTCGGTATGGTTATTGGGAGTATTGTTTTCGTTATCAAGGCTCAGATTTTATGCTTATAGGTTATGAAGCAACTTATAACCATGGTCCATTAGTTTTAGGAAAAACAAGTATCAATTTTCTTACAGGTGTTGAATATGATGATGAGAATATCAATGCTGACAAGTTTGATGCAGATTCTGATGATGATCCTGTGGCTGATGAGGTATTCAAGAGGACCGTCGTTAAACTGAAGAAGAAGCCGTTAATGAAGCTTTCGGAAATAGAAGATTTCGACGACTTAAAGTTGAATTAGCTGAATATTGATTATTATCAATAGAAGAAATATATTTTTATTGCAATGAATAAAACCATAATAGGACTTGTATTAGCTGTCTTTATGTTAGTTGGCTGTTGCGATAAGACATGGTGTATAGGTTTTGCGGCTGACTTTTTAGTTGTGACTCCACAACCTATGAAGAAGAATTCAGGCTCCATGATAATAGATAAAGGAAGTCACATATCTGTTACTGGTCAGCAACAGATAATGGGTTTTATCCCTAAGGGTTATAAGCTATTTGACAAGGTTTATGGTGACTTGAATAAAGATGGGCTTATGGATTGCGTGTTAATCATCAAGGCTACACGCAAGGATAGCTTTGTGAACGATCGTGATGGTCATAAGGTTGATCGTAATAGGCGTGGGATTATAATATTGTTTACGCATGGTAATGGTTATAAGTTAGCTTTGAAAAATGAAAGTTGTTTCTCTTCAGAGAATGAGGATGGAGGATGTTACGATCCTCCTGAGTTGAACGTTAGCATAAAAGACAGCAAACTTTATCTACACTATAATTATGGTAGATATGGTTTTTGGGAGTATTGCTTTCGCTATCATTCATCTGACTTTATGCTGATAGGTTATGAAAAGTCGCGTAATTATGGTGCAAAGGTCTTTGCGCGATTAAGCATCAACTTTCTGACAGGCATTAAATTTGTGGATAAGAACATCCATGGAGATGACTATGAAAAGGAAACTGAACTTAAACGCGCCATCTATAAACTGCCGAGAAAGCCGCTGATGAGACTTTCAAAGATACGTGATTTGGATGAAGTTAGCTTTGCTGAATAGTTTAATCTGCAATAAAATAAAGGCAATTAGAAGGTCTGATAAACCTTATAATTGCCTTTATAGTTGTTATGTCGTGATAAACTTGGTAGTCTGATAACTCACTACGCCTATCATATTCTATCTCTTTTAGTCAGAGTTAGAGGTGGGTATTATCCCACTTGACTACCCGGTTTCACCTCACCCATGGTTGTAGTAACGGTGAGTGAACCATCGAAGTTAACAGCAGAGAGTATCATTCCCTGACTTTCGATGCCCATCATCTTGCGAGGAGCAAAGTTAGCAACGAAAAGAACGTCCTTACCAGTGAGCTGCTCTGGCTCATAGTAGGCTGCAATACCACTAAGGATAGTGCGTTCAACACCCGAACCATCGTCGATAGTGAACTGCAAGAGCTTCTTACTCTTCTTCACCTTCTCACACTTAATGATATGTCCTACACGGATATCAAGCTTCTCGAAGTCTTCGAAAGGAATGTCCTTCTTGATTGGTTCAGCCTTGTAGGAAGCGGCTTCGTTAGCCTTCTTAGTCTCTTCCAGCTTACGTAACTGAGCCTCGATAGCCTCATCCTCAATCTTCTCGAAGAGCAACTCAGGCTCTGCCAACTGCTTACCAGCTGGGAGAAGGTCGGTAGAGCCAAGTTCACTCCACTCATACTCCGTCATGTTTATCATCTCACGGAGCTTCTTACTGCTGAATGGCAAGAATGGTTCGAAGGCAATACTGAGGTTGGCAACGAGCTGAAGCGAGATGTAGAGAATTGTCTCCACACGCTTAGGGTCGGTCTTCCAGAGCTTCCAAGGCTCTGTCTCTGCGATGTATTTGTTACCGATGCGGGCGAGATTCATAGCCTCTTTTTGTGCCTCACGGAACTTAAAGATTTCAAGATAGGACTCAACTTTCTCCTTAACATCCTTGAACTCTTGGATAGTCTGACGGTCAATCTCTTCCAATTCACCACAAGCAGGAACCACACCATTCCAATACTTCTTGGTTAATTGCAGTGCACGGTTAACGAAGTTACCATATACAGCAACGAGTTCAGAGTTGTTACGCTCCTGAAAGTCTTTCCAAGTGAAGTTATTATCTTTGGTTTCTGGTGCATTAGCTGTCAGCACATAGCGTAGCACATCCTGCTTTCCTTCAAAGTCGCGGAGGTACTCGTGGAGCCATACCGCCCAGTTTTTACTTGTAGAAATCTTATCGTCTTCAAGGTTAAGGAACTCATTTGATGGTACGTTATCAGGCAAAATATAATCGCCATGCGCCTTCAACATAGTTGGGAAGATGAGACAGTGGAACACGATATTGTCCTTTCCAATGAAGTGAACAATACGTGTCTCTGGGTCTTGCCACCACTTTTGCCAGTTGCCGAAGTGCTCTGGATCCTTTTCGCAAAGCTCCTTAGTGTTTGAAATATAGCCGATAGGCGCATCAAACCATACGTAAAGAACCTTGCCCTCGGCTCCCTCTACTGGTACAGGAATACCCCAATCAAGGTCGCGGGTCATAGCACGTGGCTGGAGATCCATGTCTAACCAGCTCTTACACTGGCCATAAACGTTTGGTCGCCACTCCTTATGATCCTCCAAAATCCACTGCTTCAGCCACTCTTGATAGTCATTTAAAGGCAGGTACCAGTTCTTAGTACGCTTGATGACAGGCTGTGAACCAGAGATAGTTGAGTGTGGATTCTTCAGCTCCATAGGGCTAAGGTCACTACCACACTTCTCGCATTGGTCGCCATAAGCATTTGGATTGCCACAGTGAGGACACTCACCCATGATATAACGGTCGGCAAGGAACTGGTGAGCTTCTTCATCATAGTACTGCTCACTCTCCTTCTCGACGAGCTTACCATCATCATATAGCTTACGGAAGAAGTCTGAAGCAAACTTGTGGTGAGTCTCACTTGTTGTGCGACTATAGATGTCGAAGGAGATACCAAACTCTTCAAAAGAGTCCTTTATCAACTTATGATAACGGTCACATACGTCCTGTGGGGTGATACCTTCCTTCTTAGCACGGATGGTGATAGGCACACCATGCTCGTCACTACCACCAATGAAAGCAACTTCACGCTTCTTCAATCGGAGATAACGAACGTAGATATCGGCAGGAACATATACACCAGCAAGGTGTCCTATATGTACACCTCCATTCGCATAAGGCAATGCTGCGGTAACAGTGGTGCGCTTAAATTTCTTTTCTTCCATATCTGTTTGATTATTTATTATCTACTGCAAAGTTACAGTAAATAAGAGAAACGACAAAAGAAATATAGATAAAAGCCTTAAGAGGGTTATGCAGTTATCATGATTTTGTTTACCTTTGCATCCGTTTTAAGATATAATAAGAATGACACGGGATAACAATTGTAGTAATTCTGCACGCCATAAACTAAGTTTAATGGGCGTTATTGTAACCTTAGGTATTGTTTTTGGAGATATAGGTACATCTCCTTTGTATGTGATGAAGGCTATTGTTAGGGCTGGAAACCCTGTTAATGCTGAATATATCATCGGTGCAGTGTCGTGTATTATATGGACATTAACCCTTCAAACGACTGTTAAATATGTCTTAATAGCCCTCCGTGCGGATAATAAAGGAGAGGGTGGAATACTCGCTTTGTATGCTTTAATACGTCGACATAGTCGTAAATGGTTTTATTTCTTAGCGATTATTGGTGCCAGTACGCTGATAGCTGATGGTGTTATAACGCCTTCTATTACGGTTCTCTCTGCTATAGAGGGATTGAAGGTCTATGAACCAGAGACCCCAGTTGTACCTATTGCCCTTTGTATTGTTACTGTTTTGTTCTTCATTCAGCAATTCGGAACGAATATGATTGGCAAGTTGTTTGGTCCTTTAATGCTCTTATGGTTTTCAATGTTGGGTGTGTTAGGAACTATGCATATCGGTGATTATATTCCTATTCTGCAAGCTTTCAATCCCTTACATGCCATCCGCTTGCTGACGAGTAACCCAGAGTGGTTCTTAATCTTGGGTGCAGTGTTCCTCTGTACGACAGGTGCTGAGGCCTTATATTCCGACTTAGGACATTGTGGAATTAATAACATCCGCACGAGTTGGGCATTTGTTAAGGTCATGTTAATCCTCAATTATCTTGGTCAAGGGGCTTGGATAATTGCACATGGTGATAATCTTACCTCTGGGTTGAATCCTTTTTATGCCATTATGCCCCACGGCATGCTCTTTTTTGGTATCGTCATGGCAACGATAGCAGCCATCATTGCAAGTCAAGCATTGATTAGTGGGTCGTTTACTATCTTCAGTGAAGCAATGAACTTAAAGTTTTGGCCACGTCAAAAGATAAAGTATCCGACCGATGTTAAGGGACAACTTTACATCCCATTTGTCAATATGTCGCTCTTTATCTTATGTGTGATTGTGATACTTTTCTTCAAGAGTTCGGAGCGAATGGAGGCTGCTTACGGCTTGTCAATCACGATAACCATGCTCATGACTACCTTCCTCTTGAGTGCTTATCTTACTATTCGTCGAGTAAATCGTTGGCTAACACTCCTGTTCCTTATCGTCTTTGTCGGTTTGGAGAGTATCTTCTTCGTCGCAAACATGGCAAAGTTTATGAATGGAGGTTGGGTAACCATGCTTCTTGCCAGTGTGATGATAGCAATCATGTATGTGTGGTATAATGCCACAACCATTCGTAATTCGCAGATACAGATACGTGATGTTCGTGAATCATTCAGTATTATTTCCGATATTAAGAACGATGAGTCAATCCCTAAGTATGCGACAAATATTGTCTATCTCACCAAACTTGGGGGTAAATACGACATCGAACAGAAGATTCTCTATTCAATTATTAACAAGCATCCAATGCGTGCTGACCATTATTTCTTGCTGCATATAGACTATCAAGACAGTCCATCAACGCTGGAATATGACGTTACCACGCTCGTTCCCGATACTCTTTATCGTATCAATCTACGGTTAGGATTCCGCATCCACCCACTTGTCAATCGTTATTTTAGGCAGATAATCGAGGATATGGTGGCTAAGAATGAGTTCTCTCTTGCGTCATCTTATCCTTCATTAGCTAAGCATAATGTGATGGGAAACTTCGTATTTGTGCTTATTAATAGGATTTATTCAACCTTCGCTTCTTTCTCTTTTAAGGAGCGACTTATCATGGATGCCTATGAATGGATTGACCATTTGAAATTGAGTATGACACGTTCTTTAGGTCTGAATACGAGTAATGTCTTGATAGAGAACGTACCACTCACATTAAAGTCACATGCTAAAAATGTAGGAAATAGTATTCCAAGGGTTGAAAGAATAGAGGAAAACGAGGGCTTCCATTAAACCCAAATTGTTAATAATATGAGATTAATCTACATATATGGTATGATTTCCTCCAATAAGATTGTTTTATAAAGGCTCAACACCCAACAACCATCACCCAACACCGGTATAATTACC